>CAZDNU010000001.1:0-4220 GCA_964506865.1 uncultured Fusobacteriales bacterium
AAGCTTAATAATAATGGAGAAGATTTGCCTGTGGAAACGAACGGCGTAGGAGATGGCAGTAATGCATTACGAATGGGAAGTTTGAAATATCAGAATGCAATAGGTAATCATACTTTTGAAGAATATTTCGAGGCGTTGGTATCTGATTTAGGAATAAAATCAGAACAAGCAGCTAGAATGGTAGATAACCAAGAAACCTTGATCGATAATCTAGAGGAAGCAAGACAATCGCAAATCGGAGTATCGCTTGATGAGGAAATGACTAACCTGATACGTTTTGAACAGGGATATAATGCAGCAGCCAAGTATATAGAAGTGGTAAATCAGATGCTAGATACTCTTATTAATAGATTGTAACACGGAGGTGAAATATTATGAGAGTTACTAATAAGATGACATCAAACAAAGTACTATCAAATATATTGAAAAATCAAGAAAAACTTAGCAAAACAAATGAAATGTTATCCTCAGGAAAAAGGATAAATATACCAGAAGATGATCCCACAGGAGCAATACGTGCAATAGGTTATAGAAGTAACTTATCAGAAGTAGAGCAATATATAACTAATGTAAACGGGGCAGGGAATTTTTTAGAAGCAACTGATGTGGCTTTAGGTCAAACGGGAAATGTTTTACAGCGAATAAGAGAATTAACAGTAGAAGCAGCCAATGATACCTATGAACAAAGCTCGAGAGATGCTATTGCTGATGAGGTAGCACAATTAACAGACGAAGTTGTAGGTATTTTAAATTCTCAAGTGGGAGATCGATATATATTTGGAGGATTTAATACAATGGAAGAGCCCTTTAAAAAATATTTTGGGGATAGTGATACACCGGTAGGAGGACCTGGACAAGATTTGATACATAGTGATGGCAATCTTAGAACAGGAATCAATGAAAAAAATGTAACCGTGGTTCAATACAAGGGCGATGATGGAGAACTTTTAGTAGAAATGGATGAAGGTGTGTCATCTTCTTATAATGTATCAGGTGAAGATGTTGCTAAAAGTGAGGCAGGAGATTTATTTGACATTTTGATGAATTTGCGAGATAATATATACAAAGGTAATGTTCAAGGTATGGAAGATGGGATAGAAAATATAGATAAAGCAAACAATCAAATACTTAGATATAGATCAGAAGTGGGTGCTAAAATGAATCGTCTAGATAATGTGGTTCAAAGATTAGAAAATAAGCAAATAAATATTACTGATTTACTTTCAAAAACAGAAGATACAGATGTAACAAAAACCTTGGTGGACTTTAATGTGCAAGAAAGTGTACAAAATATGTCATTGTCTGTAGGGGCCAGAGTAATTCAACCATCTTTAATGGATTTTATAAAGTAATGATTTGCACAGGGGGGTGTTGTAAATGAATTTCCCTCACTTAGAGTTAACACACCATAAATCAAATATATTGATGGAAAAAACCAACCCCAAAATGTCTATAAGTGGACAGGTTGGTAATTTTCGTTTAGAAAAAGAAAATCGGAAATTTGAAATAGAAAAAACAGATGCCAAACTTACTATTGATAGTTATCCTGCAAAAAAACAATTAAATTTTAAGAGGCCGATGGATGTAAAAGTAGAGATATCTCAAAAGGCGCAACAAGCTTACTTTGAAAGTTTATCTGAGCGGGCACAAAATGCAGATCTATTGTTGAATATACAAGATGAAAATGTAAATGCATTAAAGGAAATCGCAGTAAAACGATCAAGTAAAGGCAAAGATGTAAGCTTAAATATAGCTTATTTTCCTCAAGAACCTATAGAAATAAATGTAAAGCCAGGTGATATAAGTGCAAATTATTCGCCGGAAAAAATCAAAACTCATGTAGAAAAAACCTTGAATATAGAATTTGAAAGAGGAGAAATAAATACTAAAATAGATCAATATCCTAAAATAGAAATAGATGTTGTAGGAGAAAATATAGATTATAGAATATGAGGAGGAAAATAAATATGAAAATATATACAACACGATTTGGAGACATAGAAGTAAAAGAAGAAGAAATAATAAAATTCCCGGAAGGTTTACTAGGATTTGAAGATAAAAAAGAGTTTGTAATATTTATAATGGAAGAGGGCAGTCCTTTGATGTGGATGCAAGCAGTAAAAGAACCTGCACTTGCGTTCATACTAATAAAACCATTTGAATTTAGACCAGATTATTCGGTGGATATATCAGATAAAGATGTAGAATTTTTAAAAATAGAAAAACCTCAGGATGTTGATTTATTATCAATAGTAGTAGTGCCAAACGATCCATCTAAGATGACAGCTAACTTACAAGGACCTATAATATTAAATACAAAGAAAAATTTAGCAAAACAGATTATCTCCAATAATCCAAAGCATAAAATAAAACATTTTATTTTAGATGAAATGGCTGAATTGAAGAAAAAAGCTCAGGGAGGAGAATAATCATGTTAGTATTGTCAAGAAAGAAAAATGAAAGTATAATAATTGGAGATAATATAGAGATCGTAGTGGTAGATGTAAAAGGAGAACAAGTAAAAATAGGTATAAAGGCTCCAAGAGAAGTAACAGTGCATAGAGCAGAAGTATATGAAGAGATACAAAAAGAAAATATGGAAGCATCTAATGTAGCAAAAGTATCAGGATTAGGGGCTTTATTTAAAAAAGTAAAAAAATAAAAAAAGTTAAAGATTATTTTTAAATAGTCGATAAATATTTTATAATAAAATTTGGTATAAAAAAACTAAAGTGCATAAAAATAATGTCGATAATTATAATAATGAGAAAATAAAGTGAATAGAGGAGTTCACCTCACTAAAAAACCTTGAGCAGGGAGGCTAAAGCATAGGACTAAGGGAATAGTTCGGTAAGGTTGTGTACAAACTAAAAGTTTGCATAGATTTAGACAACACTTACCATTAGTCTAAGGTAGTTCACCCGAAAACTAATGGATAGTGGTGTTTTTTGTATTTTGTTTAATGGGCAGAGGCTGATAGATTCATAAAAACAAGATTTATCAGCCTCAAAAAACTTTGACAGGAAGTTGAAGAAAAAATTGACAGTAAAATATTTGGTAATTCGGAAAACAGGGAAGTTGAAAGAATTGAATGTTGAGATAAGGTATACTTTAATTAGGATAAGTATGTCTGATTTTAATGTTTAATAAACCTAACCTCTGTTTGAGAATTCAAGCAGGGGTTTTTTATGTTTTAGGGGGCCGATGAAGATGATTATTAATCATAATATTATGGCATTGAATGCTTATAAAAATTTAAAAACAACAAATAATTCATTATCTGATTCATTGGCGAAATTGTCATCAGGACTTAGAATAAATAAGGCTGGAGATGACGCAGCAGGACTAGCAATATCAGAAAAAATGAGAAGTCAGATAAGAGGATTGGATATGGCGACAAAGAATTCTCAAGATTCAATAAGTCTGATACAAACAGCAGAGGGCGCCTTAAACGAAACTCATTCTATCTTACAAAGAATGCGGGAAGTATCAGTGCAATCAGCCAATGATACGAATACAGACTATGATAGACTGGAACTTCAAAAAGAAATGGATCAGCTAAGACAAGAAATTGATCGAATAAGTGACACAACAGAGTTTAATACTAAAAAACTTTTAAATGGAACTTTTTCTACGGATGCATTGAGCTTTCATATAGGAGCAAATGCTGGACAGACTGTAGACATGACATTGAAAAACATGGAAGCAAGTGCATTGGGAGTAGGTGGTCTTAGTGCAACGCAGGGGATATCTATAACGAGTGCTACAAATGCAGATAGTGCTATTACAGTAGTGAATGAAGCAATCGAAAGAGTATCAGCTGAAAGATCTAGAATGGGTGCAATGCAAAATAGATTAGAACATACAATAAACAATCTAAGAACATCTGCAGAAAACCTGCAGTCAGCGGAAAGTCGTATACGAGACTTGGATATGGCAAAAGAGATGACGAGGTTTAGCAAAAGCCAAATACTTTCACAGTCAGGTACAGCAATGCTGGCGCAAGCTAATAGTGCCCCACAAGGTATATTGCAATTATTAAGAGGATAAAATTTTAATATAAAATTTGGCAAGGATGCCATTAAAAAAACAATCAAGGAGGATGATATTCAATGATTATCAATCATAATATCCAAGCAATGAATTCTTACAACACATTAACAAGCACTAATGAAAGAGTGAGTAAATCTCTAGAAAAACTATCTTCAGGTCTTAGAATA
>CAZDNU010000002.1:0-1579 GCA_964506865.1 uncultured Fusobacteriales bacterium
AGTAAAGCCCATAAAAAATATAAATGATGTAAGTAAAGCAATGGCAAATCTATCTTTTGAAAAAAAGTGCGAAGTTAATTCAGGAGACGAGATAGAGGAATTAGCAAAAAATATAAACTATCTGTCGCATGCTCTAGAAAACAAAATACAGGATTTGAACATAGCCAATGAAAAATTAAAAAAAGACATAGAGAATGAACGTAAAATGGAATCAGAAAAAAATGAGTTTATAGCAAGTGTATCTCATGAATTAAAAACACCAATAGCACTTATAAATACATATATAGAAAGTATAGTGGAAGATATAGTGGACGACGAAGATAAACAATATTATTATAAAGTAATAATGGATGAAGGTAATAATTTATCAAAATTAATAGATAATTTATTAAACTTTATGGCAAAGAAAAAAGAAGAGATTATTGTAAAAGAAAGTGTAAATATAGAGAAAATGCTAGATTCGGAGTTTGCAAAATACAAGCTAGAGTTAGATAAAAAAGGGATAAAAACAGTGTTTGACTTTAGTCCGAAGCAAAAGCTATATGTAATAGAGAAAGAAAATATAAATATAGTTTTAAATAATTTTTTTAGTAATGCAGTGCGACATGTAAAAGAAAATGGAATAATAGCAGTGAAAGTTTTCGAAAAAAAAGACAGTCTTATAGTAGGAATATATAACTCCGGTAATAAGATACCCGAAAAATATATGAAAGATATATGGAGACCGTTTTACCGTATAGACAAAGCAAGGAATAGAAAGTATGGTGGGACTGGCTTGGGTTTAGCTATTGTAAAAAAGATACTGAAAAAAAATTCTTATGAATATGGTGTGCTAAATAAAATCGATGGAGTAGAATTTTGGTTTGAGATAAAAAGTTAACTTATATAAATTGGAGGGAATAGCATGAAACTTGAGAAAATATGCATGGAAAAAGATGTAGAGGCGATATTGATAAGCAATTATTATAATATAAGATATTTTACAGGCTTTACAGGATCAAATGGTTTTGCGTTAATCACTAAAAAAGGAGGGAAATATTTTTTTACAGATTTTAGATATTTTGAGCAGGCAGATAATGAAGTAATAAAAAATGGATTTAGAGTAATAAAAGCAAAGGATGGTATAATTGATGAAATATCAAAATATATAAAAGAAGAAAATATACAAAAAATGGGAATAGAGGATGAAGAAATCTCATTAAAAGAATATAAGAATTTTGAAAAAAAATTTAGTGACGTAAAGATGATAGCATTAGCAGACTCTTTGCTAAGATGTCGAATGATAAAAAGTGAAGATGAGATAGCTAATATAAAGAGAGCAGTTGAAATTGCCGATAATAGTTTTAGGGAATTGATTACGAAGATAAGACCGGGTGTAAGCGAGCGAGATTTAGCAAATAAATTGGAATACTTAATGAAAAAAAACGGTGCTACAGATAGATCATTTGACACCATAGTAGCCTCAGGAGCAAGAGCTGCAATGCCACATGGTATAGCAAGCGACAAAACAATAGAATCGGATAAATTTTTATTATTTGATTTTGGAGCATACTATAATGGATATGTGTCGGATATGACT
>CAZDNU010000003.1:0-2600 GCA_964506865.1 uncultured Fusobacteriales bacterium
GGATTAGAGCAGGGATTAGAGCAGGGATTAGCGCAAGGATTAGAACAAGGATTAGAACAAGGATTAGAACAAGGTTTAGAGCAAGGAAAAAAAGAGGAAAAAATATTAATAGCTAAAAATTTATTAGATGTTTTGGATGTAGAAACAATTTCTAAAAAAACAGGATTAAGTATAGACGAGATAAAAAGGTTAAAATGATAGATATTAATATAAAGGGCGTATATCTATGGTAATATTTGAAATTATAAAAATTTCAAATTTATAAAAGGGAAAATATACTATTTTTGGAGTATTACTGGGAATAGCTATAGAGATTTTAATTATAAAACGGTGGAATTTTTTGGTAAATCAAAAATAATGAAAATTCTATAAAAAAGCTACTACAAAAAGTTGACATAGCTATAAATCTATGATAGAATACGCAGGTTACCGCGCACATAGCAAGGTAGGATAGCACCTTGTGTGGCGAGAAAATTTATGGAGGTGAAATGATGTACGCGATCATTAAAACTGGTGGAAAACAATATAAGGTTACAGAAGGTCAAAAACTTAGAGTGGAAAAGCTATCTTTAGATGTTAATTCTGATGTTACGTTTGAAGAAGTATTATTTGTTTTTGATGGAAAAGAAGTAAAAGTTGGGAAACCTGTGGTTGAGGGAGCAAAAGTTACTGGGACTGTATTGGATAATGGAAGACATAAAAAAGTTATAAATTTCCAATATAAGCCAAAAACTGGATACCGAAAAACTAGAGGACATAGACAGCCTTATACAGAAGTAGAAATTAAAAAAATTGAAGCATAATGGTTAGGATCTATATTTTTCGAAAGAATACGAAAATAGTTGGATTTCGAGGAGAAGGTCATTCTGGGTATGCAAAACATGGTAGTGATATCGTATGTGCTGCATTGTCAGCATTAACACAAAATGCAGTGCTTGGTATTGTTGAGACTTTGAAAATAAATGCAAAGTTTGAATACCAAGACGGTTTTTTAAGTTTAGACTTAAAAAATATAGAGTTGGATCAAAAAAGTAGAGATTATGCTGATGTTATTTTAGAAACTCTTGTAAAAACTTTACATGGAGTTGAAAATGAGTATTCGGCATACTTCAAACTGATAGAGAAGGAGGAAAAGCCAAATGTTTAAAATAAATCTTCAGTTATTTGCACATAAAAAAGGACAAGGAACAAGTAAAAATGGAAGAGATAGTAATCCAAAGTATCTTGGAGTGAAAAGACACGATGGACAAGAAGTTACTGCTGGAAGTATAATTGTTAGACAAAGAGGTACTAAATTCCATGCAGGAGAAAATATGGGCTTAGGAAAAGACCATACTTTATTCTCATTAATTGATGGATATGTAAAATTTGAAAGAATGGGAAGAGACAAGAAAAAAGTTAGTGTTTATGAAACAAGATAAGCTATTTATTAAGACAGTCATTTGGCTGTCTTTTTTTTATAGTTATATAAAATGAATCAACTAAATTTACAGTATAATATTTTATAATACTTTTAGGTTATTTTAATCAAAATTTAATAATAATAGAATATAATATATGTAAAATATGATTATGGAGGTGAACTATGCAAGAGCTTGAATTAAAAGATATTGTAAAATACAAACAAGAGTACAAAAATAAGCTGGATATGTATAACTATTTTTCTTATAAATTGAAACACAATATTGAAAGTATGTTGCAAGAACATAACATCAAGCTGGTAAAAATAGAGATGCGAGTGAAGTCGGTGGATAGTTTTGTGGGGAAAATGATGCAAGGAAGATCAAAATACATCAAACCATTTGAATCTATAACTGACATTATCGGTATTCGTATAATCACATATTACATCAAAGATATGGAAAAAATAGAATCGATACTAAAACGCGAATTTGTTATAGATCAAGAGAATAGTTTAGATAAATTACAGAATTTGGATTCAAATCAGTTTGGATATAGATCTAGACACTATATCACGGACATTTCTGAAAAATTTGGTAATTTAGCAGGCTGGACAGATATAAATGTAATAAAAGCCGAAATACAGGTTCGTACTGCATTACAACATGCCTGGGCAGCAATTGATCACAAACTTCGATATAAGAATATAGTGGAGATGCCAAGTGATATCAAAAGAAAACTCTTTAGGATTAGCGCTTTGCTAGAGCTAGCTGATGAAGAATTTGAAACAATAAGAAATTATTTGTCAAATATTGAAAAATACTATTTAAATAAATTTAATATGGGAGATTACAATGTAGAAATAAACCCTACTTCGCTAGCTGTGTACTTAAAAAGTGAAAGTAAAAACTTGAAGCAATTTCAAGAAATAATGAGAAAATTAGATTTGTTAGATAGTGATATAATTTATGAGGAAAAGCCAGCAGTGGAATTAATACACTTAATAAAGACACTTGGTTTAAAAACTATTGACGAAATAGACGATATTATTGGATTATGTGAGGAAAAAGTAAAGTTTATAGTGCAAGAGCTAAAATATTTATTAACATCGGAAAATAAAAGTGTTTTTCAGATATCAAACTACATAAATATATTTATATTTATACTGATATTCAAGGGTTCGGAAAAGCAGATAAGAG
>CAZDNU010000004.1:0-2623 GCA_964506865.1 uncultured Fusobacteriales bacterium
TATTAATTGTGAGTGGTAGAAAGTGGTAGAAAGTGGTAAAAAAAAGTAGAAAAGAGTGAGAGCTATGTTTATGGGAGAGTACCATCACAATGTAGATACAAAAGGAAGACTTATGCTTCCTGCAAAATTTCGAGAAGACCTAGCAGATGGTAAGTATGTACTTACTAGAGGCTTGGATAACTGTCTTTTTTTGTTTCCCATAGATGAATGGACTGAATTTGAAGAAAAAATAAAAAAACTTTCACTTACCAAAAAAGATGCAAGAGCATTTGTTAGATTTTTATTTTCGGGAGCCACAAATGATATTATTGACAAACAAGGCAGGATAAAATTAAACGATAATTTGAAAAAGTATGCGGGAATAGAAAAAGAAGTAGTTGTAACCGGTGCTTTCAATAGAATAGAGATATGGAGCGAAGAAAAATGGACTGAATATATTTCTGGAGCTGAAGAATCGTTTGAAGATATAGCAGAAAATTTAATAGACTTATAGTAAAGGTGGTAGCAGATGAGCGATAATTATCATTTACCTGTGTTGTATGAAGAAGTAATAGAAAACATAATAACTAGAAAAAATGGCGTGTATATGGATTGTACTCTAGGTGGTGGCGGTCACAGTGAAGGTATATTGCAAAATATATCGAATGAAGGGTACTTGATAGCTATAGATCAAGATGAAGATGCTATAGAATTTGCGAAGAAGAGATTGGAAAAGTATACAGGGAAATTTGGAATATTCAAAGAAAACTTTATAAATATGGATGTGGTACTTTATATGGCTGGATACGAAAAAGCAACAGGGATTTTGATGGATATTGGAGTATCTTCCAAGCAATTTGATAATCCTGAAAGAGGTTTTTCGTATCGTTTTGATGCAAGACTTGACATGAGAATGGATAAGGCCAACCCTATAAGTGCTTATGAAGTAGTGAATGAGTACTCACAAGCTGATTTAGCAAATATAATTTATGAATACGGAGAAGAAAGAGCATCCAAAAAAATTGCGTCTTGGATAGTAAATAGCCGAGAGAAGAAAAAAATTGAGACAACTTTTGAGTTGGTAGACATAATTAGACGTGCCAAATATAAAAAAGGAAAATCTTTAAAACATCCTGCAAAACAGACCTTTCAAGCTTTGCGTATAGAGGTCAATAAAGAGTTGGAAGTACTGGAAAAATCAATTGAAAAAGCAGTGGACTTACTAGAACCGGGGGGACGCCTTGGTATTATTACGTTTCATTCGCTAGAAGATCGTATAGTGAAAAACGCATTCAAAAGAATGGCGTCTACTTGTACTTGCCCTCCTGAAATACCTGTATGTAGATGTGACAAAGAAGCTAAGATAAAAATAATAACAAGAAAGCCGATAATGCCAAAAGAAAAAGAAGTAGAGGATAATAATAGAGCACATTCGTCGAAATTAAGAATAGCAGAAAGGTTGTGAGAAAAATGGGAAATGTTGCATATAAATACTCATCGGAATACTGTTCTCCAAGTGATGTAATAGATATACCTGTACTGACACCACAACGTGTGGGAAAAGCTGAAAAAGAAGAAAGAAAGAGTAAGGCAAAAAGTAGAATGGTGTATTCAAATATTGTAGCGTACGGTATTGTATTCTTTTTGTGTGGCTTGATATATGTAAATACAGTAAGCGAAAAAACAAGATTGAATATTAAGCTGGAAAAACTGCAAAAAGAAAAAAATGAATTAAGAATTAATGTGAATAGTCTAAAGGTAAAATTTGATAATAGTTTGGATCTGAATAAAATAGAAAAAACAGCAAAAAAACTTCATAATATGCAAGTATCAAAAGATATAAATTATATTTCATTGCAAAAATAGACAAAGTCGATTATTTTACGATATATAAACTTAAAAATGAAAATAAAAGGACATGATACCTCCAAAATAGACAATGTAATTAACTTGAATTACATTATCTATGTGGAGGTGTTTTTTTTATACAAAACAATACACTTAAAATGATTGAAATAATTTTGAAATTAATGTATAATAATACTATAGTAGCTATATTAGTGTCAAAAAATAAATTGAAGGGTGGGATTATATGTTTGGAGAAGCACTAGATGCATTTTACATAAATTTAAAAAAAAGTCAAGCTAGCTACCTTGCTTTAGTTTTGACTATATTTCTAATTAGTCATTATTTTGTAAGTTTTGAACAAAACATATATAATAAAGCAAATTCAAAAAAAATCTCAAATGCAAGTGCAAGCAACACAATTAAAAGCTTCAGGAATAAAATAACAGCAAATTCTTCAAAATCATTTAAAGATATAATGAATGAATTTGAACAGATGAATAACACCGAGATGAATCAAGAAGCACAAAAAAAACAACAGCTCTTATCTGGCGGAACATTATTATTCAAGCTTTTAATGATGATGTGTGCTATAATTTTGGTCAGAGTGAATGTAAGCACATTTTATTACAAACGTGCTATTGGAATTAAAAATATATTTAGATCTATATTTTTGGTAATAATAAAAGAAATAATGGAACTATTATTTTGGATATTTTTACTTATTTGCAATATTTTATTGTTTGCTGTCATAATTATGCTGAGTGCTAGTATATACCAAAATCCTATTTTTATTTTA
>CAZDNU010000005.1:0-1689 GCA_964506865.1 uncultured Fusobacteriales bacterium
TGTTGTTCCTCCATTGCCTTAATATACACCTCAATAGCTTCTTTTATTAATAATATTCATCTATTTTGGTTACGCTATGATATATTGATACCGATATAAAAGTGAAAATTTCTTGATAGTGCTATATAAAATGATACCACCTCAAAGCACTTAGTTTAGCAAGTAAAGAATTGTTGTTGATATTTTTTTCTATATGACATATTTCCTTAGTAAATTTAATGGGTTTTTATGTTCATTTACTAATGATATATTCCCTATGAAATATTCCCTAAATAGTAAGAAGGATAATTCGTAAAACAAGCTTATTAGAGCAGTTTTATAGACATTAAAAAAGCCAGGAGATATATTAATTCCCCTGACAATACAACATTTATCTATCATGTTTTTAGTTTTGATAAATCTATTTCACTTTCTTCTAGCCTATAGCTTGGTCCATTCATATTTAGAATATGACTTTTATGTACGAGTCTATCAATTAGAGCTGTTGCTAGTGTCTCATCTCCTAAAAATTTAACCCATTCAGAGAACTTTAAATTAGTGGTTATCATAGTACTTTTTGTTTCATATCTCGCAGCAAAGACTTGAAAAAGTAAGTTAGAAGCTTTAATATCATATGCGATATAGCCTAATTCATCTATAATCAAGACACTGCAGTTATTAATGGATTTTAGGTATTTTGAAAGTTCATTTTTATCTTTTGCTTCACTCATCTGTGTGATAATATCTGAGGCAGTTCTAAACTTAACAGTATAGCCTTTCTTTATAGCCTCAACACCAAGAGCACCTAAGAGATGAGTTTTACCGCCGCCACTATTTCCAATTGCAATACAATTCTTTTTTTCATCAATGAATTTACAAGAAGCTAATTCATCAATTTCTTCTTTTTTTACATTTTGTAATCTTGATATATTAAAGGTATCAAGAGTTTTGACAACATTGAAACCAGCGTTCTTTATTCTGCGTTGAATTCTTCTCTCGTCCTTACCGTTATATTCTCTATCAAGAAGCATTTCAAGATTTTCTTCAAAATTTGACTTAGGATTTAGATACCTTTTGTAGTCAGCAAATATTGGGAGAGTTAGTTTTTTTGCTAGTTCCTTTATTTTAATGGATGGGTCAGTAATATCATTCATAATCATTTCCTCCTTTTGGAATTAAGCTATCGTAACCATTGAAATCTGTTTGATTAACATCAATAGAAACAGCTATATTTTTTAATGGATTACTTTTAGCATTAAGATAAAAACAAATCAGGTTATATGTAGGATTACCACTTTCATTAGCTAAGCTTACGGCTTCTAAAAGTTTATCAGCATCTGTAAATTGAACTAGTTTTAAAACTTCAACTAGTTCTTGATTGCTATCTTTTCCTCTGTAAAGTCTAACAAATCTTTTAAGTTCTTCTGGCATAATACCATGTTTTAGAGGAGCTGCATTCATGATGGCTCTTGGCTTTTTTACAAATAGCTCAAGATAGTGCATAGGATCATATTGAGGGTCATCTTTTTTGTATGTTCTTTTATGTGTGTAAATATGATCTCCCTTGTAATATACAAAGAGCTCAAAAGGATATGCTTTTACTGTAACTTTTCTTCCTGCTAGACTTGGCGGAACAGAATATTTATTTCCATCAAAACGTACAGTTAAATCTGAATATACTTTTGTAAGAATAGTTATTGCAAAATCAAG
>CAZDNU010000006.1:0-2565 GCA_964506865.1 uncultured Fusobacteriales bacterium
AGGTTATATCATTGTAGGGAGGATTGCCTATGACGATGAGTTTTTTGTCTTTGCCTATATTGAATTTATCCCTGGAAACATCCAGAAGTGAATTTGTTAAATAAATATTTTTACAATTTAAATTATTAATAAGAAAATCATATGCCTTTTTATCAATTTTTCGTTTTTTTACATAAAAGACCTCATCAAAAACTTCTCTGTCTCTATTATAATCTATATATTTAGCTACAGCTTGCTTGGCTCGCTCCGTTATATCTTCTACCTGATATTCATCAAGCATCAATACTGTATCTGCCACGTCAAAATAATCACCTAAGCCACCCACTACTATTATTGAAGATATCCCCATCTTCTCATACATAGATCTTACTCGTTCGATAAAAGGAGTTATCGGTTCTTTTTCTTTTTTTACGACTTGTTGTATTTTTATATCCCGCATCATAAAATTTGTAGCTGATGTGTCTTCGTCTATAAGTAGAAGTTTTGAGCCCATTTCCAATGCTTCCATTATATTTGCCGCTTGCGATGTCGATCCACTTGCATTCTCTGTAAAAAATGACTTTGTATCTTTAGCAAACGGAAGGTTATTTATGAATGGTGATATATCTACTTTATTTATCCCACGTCCATCTTCTGCTCGTATCTTGACAGCATCATAGTCAGTGATTACATACTCTCTTCCATCAAACGGTACATGATTATATATTCCCTTTTCTATTGCGTTTAGTAAAGTACTTTTCCCATGAAAACCTCCACCAGTAATAATACTTATCCCATTTTTTATACCCATTCCTGTTATTTCTTTGCCGTTTTTTAGCTTAAGCGTGATTTCCATATTTTTTGGTGAAATAAATTTTACTCCATCCAAAAGTGGTCTATCATCTACTCCACTTCTCCTTGGAAGCATTGATTCATTTGCCAAAAAAGCACATAAATTATTTTCTTTTAGCTGATCTCGAATCATATCAGCTGTTTCATTTGTAGCAATATGTTTTTGCAATCTATTTATATCTATATTTTCTATCTGCAAGCTTTTTACTAGCTGAGGGACTTCATCAAAAAACATATTTACAGCCTCTTTTGCCAGCACTCTTCGGCCTGCAGCTGGAAGTCCTATATAAAATTTCACCGCCAGTTTACCACCTTTTATCTCTACACTACTTCTTTTTAGTATTTCTTGCCCAGGTCGATAAATAGAAACTGCCCCACTTTTTCCACTTCCACGTCTACCTTTTACATTATTTTTTATCGCTTTATAAAATACTCGCCCTACATAATCTTCGAAAGCTGTCTTGCGTGATAAATTCTGATACAAATCTTTGCTATATTTATATTTTGTCAAATCTATCTCTACTTTTACCAACGAAGGCGCTGCAAACGGATCACCTTGTATATGTATAAGCTCTAAATCATAATTCGGAAATTTATATTTCCCTTTTATTCCCTTATATGCCTTATAAGTTCCTCTGTCTATTTTTAATAATCCTTTTTTTAGTTTCTCCATAATCTCCATCCTTCTACATATAATATACTTTTCTTCGCTTTTTTTGAAAAAGCACTTGATGTTTATACCCACTATTTATCTTCGGGCGGAGCCAATACTCACACTAAATTCAGTTAAAGTTTATTGCACTCTTGTAGAGGCATTGAATACTTTCGAGTAATTTTAAGACAGTCACATAAGTTTCATTACATCTTCTAATCGCTTAAAGAATATATTCATTTCAAAGTCAGTGCCTATTGTCAATCTTATATACTTATTTATCTCTTTTTTATTAAAATATCGTACTAATACTCCATTTTGTTTTAATCTTAGATATAAGGCTTCAGCTTCAAGATCTTTATGGCTTATAAATAAAAAATTTGCTCTTGAGTCCAACACTTCAAACCCTATCTTTTTCAATTTTTTAGCTGCTTTTTCACGTGTATTTATAATTTTTTTTCTTGTACTTTCAAAGTGCTGTTTGTCTTCCATTGCCGCTTTTGCTCCTATCAAAGCCAATGAATCCAGAGTATACGAATTCATAGAATTTTTGACTCTATTTAGCGCCTCTATCAATTCTTCAGATGCTATTGCAAATCCCACTCGCATACCTGCCAGGGATCTTGATTTTGAAAAAGTATGTATCACCATAAGATTATCATACGTTTTTGTAAGATCTGTTACTGATTTACCACCAAAATCAATATACGCTTCATCAACCAGTATAATTTTGTCTTGATTTTCCTTTACCAAATTTTCTATTGCATCTTTCTCTATATATTTTCCTGTTGGTGCATTTGGATTTGGAAATATAACTCCTTTTGCCTTAGCATAAAAATCATTTAAATTTATATCAAAATTTTCATCTAAATTTATAAGTTGTTTCTTCACTTGAAAAAAGTCAGCATATACATCATAAAAACTATATGTTATATTTGGAAACATAACCACATCACCCACATCAAAAAAAGCCAAAAATACAAAACTTAGAACTTCATCTGATCCATTTCCAATGAAGATATTTTCTTTGCCTACATTATAGTTTTCGGCAATACTTGCAGTCAAGTTGTCACAACTTGGAT
>CAZDNU010000007.1:0-4484 GCA_964506865.1 uncultured Fusobacteriales bacterium
AAGAGAAAGAAAAAATAGATGTGGAAACTTCAAATCTACGACGCAAAGATATGATTGGTAAATTAGATAAAAAACATAAAACTATGTTACTCAATCTAACGAAACGACAATTTGAATTGAATAAAAAATTAAATGAACTGCGAAAAGATAAAATGGCCCTAAGCGAACAACTTGCAGAAGGGAAAAAAGGAAAAATACATATATTTAATGAAATATATATAGGAGCGGTTATAAAAATAGGAGAAAGTCAGCTTATTACCAAAGAAACATTTCGATATGCGACATTTTACTATGACAAAGACAAAAGAGAAATAGCCATATTGCCTTGTGAAGCAGGTGAATAAATTGAAAAAAGTAATAAAAATAATATTTATATGGAGTATGTATAGTATAGTTACAATATCAGCTCCTTTTCACCCTAACTTAAAAGAAAAAGTTGGAATGAAAAGGAGTATTTATATTAATGGGGAAAATAATCTTATACCATCAGCAGAGAAAAGCACTGGAAAGAAAAAAGTTTTGGTATTGTTGATAAAGCATACGGATAAAGAGGATATACTAGGTAAGGATAAAGAATACTATAGGAAACTTTTATTTTCTAACGAGTTTGGGAGCCTAAAACATTATCTGCAAGAGATATCATACGGTAAACTGGATATCGAAGGAGAAGTAGGAGAGTGGGTAGTAGGGTCAAAACAAGAAAAATATTATGGGGAAAATGAAAATATAGATAATATAAGCGAATTAGTATATGATGTGATGAAAAAGTCAGACGCGCAGTTTGATTATAAAAAATATGATATTTATGAGAATGGATATATAGATTATCTAATAGTAGTGCATTCAGGTATAGGAGAAGAGCTAACAGGAGCAAATGAGAACATACGAACAGATACATGGCAGACAAACAAAATATATATGGACGGGGTCATAGCGAATAGAGCAATAGTAATATCAAATTATGTAGGCATGGGAATATTTGCCCATGAATTTTTGCATATGATGGGACTACCTGATGTATATAGTGGAAATATTGATGATGAAAGCTATATAGGACGGTATTCTGTCATGGATAAAGGTTGTTGGAATGGGTTGGAAAATGAATGGGATGCAAGCAGTCCATCTCATCCAAGTGCATATGAAAAAAGTATATTGGGGTGGATAAAGATACCTACAATAAGCAATGAAAATATATATGCGATAGAAAGTTTAGATAAAAATGAGACAAAAAATGCTTATAGAATTTGTATTGATGAAAGCACAAAAGAGTATATTGTATTGGAATATAGAGAGCAAGTTTCTTATGATCAGAGCCTTCCAGGCAGAGGTGGATTGGCTTACAAAGTATTTGAAGGAGATATAAATGGCCAAAATATAGAATATGCGATAAGATCAAACAAATTAAATGAAGGAGATATAAAACGATATTTTTTATTGGAGGCGAACGGTGCAAATAGTATAAAATATAATTATGGAGATGAACTGGACTTCTTTTTGGATGCAAATGGCAATACAGAGATAGTACCATTTGCAAGTAAACGTCCAAATACATGTGCAAGTGAGCAAAATTATCTTATAAACAATGGAATTGAAATAAAAAATATAGATATAAATGATGGAGTAATGCAATTTGAGATAAATAAACACACTTTGGACTTGAATCGAGATAACAAAATAGACTATATGGATATCAAGGCAATAAAAGCAAATTATAATAATTATAAATTGGAATATGATCTATATGGTGACAAAAAAATAGATTTTAAAGATATTGAAGTGTTTTCTAAAAGATATAGCAAGGAGGTAGATGAGGCTGAGATATGGTAGAATTGTATTGTTGATATATATACTCACATTTACTGCGTGCCTAAAAGATGAAAGACTTGAGATCGGAGAAATTGATATCAGTCAATCTACTGCGTTAAAGATTATATTAACTAATAATGAATATAAGCTTGGAGAACTTGTAGAAATTGATTTAAATTTAAAAGAAGAAGCAAACTTATATAGCTTTGATTTGGAATTAGATCATAATTTTTTTACTTTGGACTCTCTAAAAAAATATGAATTTTCAGAAGAATGTATTGTTTTATCAAGAAAAACTGAAAAAGGATATAATTTTATTTTCTATGATGAACAAAAAAATTTGAAAAAAAATGAAAACTTTGCTAAAATAGGTCTATATGTTCGAAAGACCGGTTATGCAAAATTGAAATTTAACGAACTTATTAAGGAGTAGTGAATGAAAAAAAGAATATTTTTTAATAAAACAGAGGATATGATATATATATCACACTTAGATATGATAAGATATTTTGAGCGCTTAATCAAAATGACAGGCTTGAAAATGAAATTTTCACAGGGTTTTAATCCGAGACCAAAACTATCTTTTGGACAGGCGATATCATTAGGGATGGTGGCGTATAATGAGCCTATGGATATAGAGCTAGACGAGGAAGTAGAAAGTGAGAAGCTTTTGAAACTCTTGCAGGAGAAGAGTGTGCCTGGTTTTGCAATAACAAAAGTAGAGGATATTGAAAAGACGGATTCGATTGCAAAAGATTATACTTGTGTAAAGTATAGTCTAGACTTTGAGAATAAAGATATTTTGGCAAAATTTGTAGAGATTGTGGAGCAAGACGAAATTATTGTTATAAAAGAGAAAAAAGGAAAAACAATAGAGCGAGATCTAAAGCCTAAAATAAAACAGATGGAATTACAAGAGGATAAAGTTATTTTACTTTTAGAATCAATCTCACCCAATGTAATAATACGTAAGCTATCTGAAGAAGAGCAAGAAACAATAACAATAGAAAGATTAGAATATATAGTATAGATTTATATACAATAAAATAGGAGGAGAAAAGTAAATGCTTGATTTGAAATTTATAAGAAATAAAATAGAATTTTTGCAGAATATGCTAGAAAAAAGAAATACCAAATTTGATTTGGAAGAGTTTGAACAACTAGATGAAGAAAGACGGAATCTATTGTCAGAAGTAGAAACATTGAAACATGAGAGAAATACTAGCTCTGCAGAAATAGGCAAACTAAAGCGAGAAGGCAAAGATGCAAGCGAATTATTGCAAAAGATGGGAGTAGTTAGTAGCAAAATCAAGGATATGGAAAAAACTGTCTCAGAATTGGAGACAAAACTAGAGTATATACAACTGACTATACCAAATGTATTTCATGAATCTGTCCCTATAGGAAAAGGGGAAGAAGATAACCAAGAAGTACGAAAAGTTGGAGAGATAAAGGAGATGAATTTCACTCCTATGACTCATGATGAGTTGGGAGAAAAATTGGACATATTAGACTTCGAAAGAGGAGCAAAACTGAGCGGATCTAGATTTACGGTATACAAAGGTTTTGGAGCTAGGCTGGAGCGAGCATTGATAAACTTCATGCTGGATATACAAACCACAGAACATAGCTATACAGAGATATTACCACCATTTTTAGTAAGTAGAGAGACTATGACTGGTACTGGACAACTTCCAAAATTTGAAGAAGATGTATACAAAACAGTTGATGATATGTTTTTGATACCTACAGCAGAAGTTCCTCTTACCAATATACATGCAAAAGAGATATTGAGTGAAGCAGATTTACCTCTTTACTATACGGCGTATACTCCTTGTTTTCGACGAGAAGCGGGGTCTTATGGGAAAGATGTCAAAGGACTAATAAGACAACATCAGTTTAACAAAGTAGAGCTTGTAAAATTTGTGCATCCTGACCATTCATACGAAGAGTTGGAAAAAATGACAAATGATGCAGAATCAATCCTAAAAAGACTAGGATTGCCGTATAGAGTGGTAGCGCTTTGTAGTGGGGATATAGGTTTTTCGGCATCGAAGACTTATGATATAGAAGTATGGCTACCTGGACAAGGAAAGTATAGAGAGATATCATCTTGCAGTAATACAGAAAACTTTCAAGCTAGACGAGCAAAGATAAAGTTTCGACAAGATGGTGTAAAAGGAAGCGAATTTGTACACACTCTAAATGGATCGGGCCTTGCAGTGGGTAGAACGCTAATAGCTATAATGGAGAACTACCAACAAGAAGATGGATCAATAGTGATACCACAAGCATTACGACCTTATATGGGGGGCGTAAATGTTATTAAATAGTATATATTTTATACTACTTTTACTAACAATGTTGACATATAATATAAAAATTTTGTTGCTGACTTTTTTCGTTCTTGTAATAGCGCACTTAGTGCTTGGGAATAGATTGTGGAATAAAATAAAAAAAGTAAAATATATATTTTACATTATGTTGATGAGCTTTTTATTTCAATTAATCTATAATAGTTATGGTACTGTTGTATATGAGTTGTATTTTATAAAAATATATTCGCAAGGTGTAAAAAGCGGTTTAATAGTTACAATAAAAATATTGGATATGGCTTTGATAGCTTGGCTTATAAATTTCGAAAAAATTTTGCCGGGAAGATTGCTTCGATATAGGAA
>CAZDNU010000008.1:0-2893 GCA_964506865.1 uncultured Fusobacteriales bacterium
TCAAAGTCCAAGCTTTTTTTCGTTTTTCTCTATCTGGGTCTTTTTGATATTTTCTCATCTGAACCAAGGTTTTTTCTTCTCCTTCAAACACCACTGTTAACTTTGAGCTTAATTCGCTATACTTAGTACTTAGTTCATTCTCTTTTATTGATAATTCTATATTTTTTTCATTAAAAAGTTTAATATCTTTTTCTATTAATTTTTTCATAAGATCAAATTCTTTGCCCAGTTTTGAAAAATATTTTGATGAAAATATTTTTTTCTCTATCTCAAATGAAAATGGCTCTGCTTTAGCAGCTACATTTGAATAATAATCGTTGAAATCTTGACTGTATTGCGGATTATCTGCATTACATGTCATTTTTATATATTTCCATGCCATATATTCGCTCATTATAAATGAGAACTCACTATATTTTTCTAAGAATTTTTTTAAATTATCAAGATTATCAATTTCTTCTTCTTTTAGTTTTTCAAGTTCAGTTTTTACCTTTTCCCATATATCAGGTACAAAATTTTCTGAAAAATATTTTCTTGCCATCAAATAAAATGCCCCCTTATATCTTTTTTAGTATTTCCTTTAATTTTTCTATCTCTTTAGGCGTTATTTTCTCTTTTTCACTCAAAAATTCATAAAACAATTTCAAAGATCTTTTTTTTCTGTTTACTTTAGTTTTCTTTCCTTCTTTTTTTATAATCATCATATATTCTTCTATGCCATCTATCCCTTTTGCAAAAGTTAAGTTTTTATCTAATAAATAATCACCATGGAAATTATAAACATCATTTTTATATATAGTTATCGTAGACTTTTGATATTCCCTTTCCTGTAGTCCCCAGTTATAAAAATCTTCAATCAAGTCTATATTACCAAGCTTTTTTTCCTTCAATATATTTTTTAGGATCTTGTCTATAAACATTTTTCCATATTCTTCGTCTTCATCATCATATTCTTCCTCGTATTCATCATATTCCTCATCTAATATTTCCCTCGAAAATCTTTCATGTTCTTCAGAGTTTTCTTTTCGAAACTTTTGCAAATTTTTCACTATTAATTTTCCTTTTGTTTTTAGAAATTTCAATAATTCTTCATCTTTTTCAAAAAATTGCTTGTACATCCCTACATAGTGATATACTCCTGATAAATATTTTTCTTCTGCATAAAAATCCATTACATTCTCAATATCTTCTTTTAACATAAATTCATGCAGTAATTCAGGAAAAGTTTTTACTAAATAATTTAATTCTCGTTTTGCTGCACTTTTGTTGTCACATTTATAATAGGCAATCATTTTCATGATATTCATATCAGGTTCATATTCTTCTGTTTCACTTAACACTCTCAGTACCTTTTCATATTTTCCCAATTCCAAGCATGCTCTTGCTAGACCTACAGATAGTCCAAACATATCAAATTTTATATTATCCACAAAACGTTCATATAGTTTTTCAGCTTTTTCTGGTTCGGCATCGTCCAACAATTTTTCGCCAACTCCGCTATAAAACTTACACATGTCAAACGTTTCCATTGTATCAAAACCAAGTATTCCGGCTTTATTATAAAATTCCGGAATCAAAATTTTATCAATTACTTCTAGACCTTTGTTTGTTATATTTTCATATAATTCATTGTCCACTTTTAGTATGCTTAACCGATTCAAAAGTTCATATACCATGAAAATACCTTCAAACTTTGACTCAATACTACGTAATATGTTTTCGGCTTCATCAAAATTTTCATCATCAATGCAGGTAAGCGCTCTACCAATAAGTTCTAAATATTTTTTCGGAATTTTCTTTAGCTTTACATTCCAGTATATACTATTTCTTTCTTTTTCCAAATATGATACAAACTTTTTAACTCCTGGCTCTTGCTTTACTATTTTCAAGTGTTTCATCTTATACCCTCCTATTCCGAAAAACACATTAGAACTTGATTAATTTCTTTTTATTTCTTATCTTAATTATACCATATTTTATTGGATTTATAAATATTAATAATCTCTATTCTGATAATCTTTTTCAGCTTTTATAAATTTTTCCAAATCTATATCTTTGTTGAAATCAATCTCATATATCCTAAAATTGAAAAATCCATTTTCAGTTTGTGGAATACTTATTTTAGGCTTTTTTAATCTATACTTATAATCGTATATTATAAATATTATCCCTAGATTCCCTTTCAAGTCTTCTACCGTTTTCAAATGAACCAATCTTTCTTCAGAAATTTTTAGTGCTTTTTTTAGGACATCTTCTAATTCAGGCTCTTGAAAAGACTCACAAATTTTACTTACTGCAGGAGGCAGCTTTATGGCAAATAATGGATCTATTGGTTTTTTGGGAACAAATTCTACAACTGACATTATATTCCTCCTTTATTTTCTTCTAATAATATTATCACAAAAAAAAAACTAAGTCAATAAAAAGACCCATACAAACCTAATTATGGAAAATAAATATTTACAAAATGATCATATTTATTGTATAATATAGTTAAATTAATAAAGTCGAACTTGGCTTAAGGGGGGCTTTAGCCCACACACTGAACCTTAGTGACGACCAAATTCCGAGTGCTTTAATAAAATTCAAAGGAGGAAAAATCATGAAACCTAACAAATATCTATTAAGAATTGACTCTCCTGATGAAAAAGGATTAGTTTATAAAATTACTAAGGTATTATATGATTATAATCTAAATATCATAAGCAATGGAGAGTATGTTGACAATGAGTTAAAACATTTTTTTATGCGTACAGAGATAGAAGGTGACTTCAATATAGACGAACTAAAATCTGATCTTGCTGAAGTGCTGCCTGAAAAAGCACGACTAAAGTTGGCTTGCACTTCTAAAAAACAAGTCATTATATTAGCCACAAAAGAGCATCATTGTCTT
>CAZDNU010000009.1:0-3357 GCA_964506865.1 uncultured Fusobacteriales bacterium
AAAAAAAATATCAAATGATTTGCGCTTAATGTCATCAGGCGGATTTAATGAAATTAATTTACCTATATTGCAAGCTGGTTCCTCTATCATGCCTCAAAAAGTAAACCCAGTTATACCTGAGATGGTCATTCAAGTATACTATAAAGTCCTTGCTAATGATCTGCTTATAAGTAGTGCCGCTGCTGATGGTGAATTTGAATTAAATGCCTTTTTGCCTGTGATCAGTGATTCGCTATTCCAAAGTTTAGACCTCCTAACAAACAGTATTGATCTTTTCACAGAAAAATGCATAAAAGGTATCAGTGCAAATCAAGATGCTTGCTTGAGACATTTACAACAAAGCTGGTCTCTCGCTAGGGTCTTAATTGATAGTTTCGGATACAATAAAGTAAGCGACTTAATTACTAAAGCTAACATCTCCGGTGAAACTTATACAAAAATATTACTTGACGAAGGACTTTTAAGTCCAAATGAAATAGATACTCTATAAGAATAAAAAGTTGACTTTTAAATATATATTTGGCTTTATTTTCTGTACTTATATTTCAAAGTACAGACTTTAGTTCCAATATATATTTTTTAGTCAACTTTTTTTAATTACTATATATCTTGAGGGCTTTTTTGACACATTTGACACCCACATTGTCGTTTTTCCAGTATTTCTACATATTTTTCATCTAGTTTTTTCCCGTATTCACGGAATTCGTCTTGCCCATTATAATATTCCATAATTCCATTATCTATTTCAAAATATCTACTCCATACTTCATCTTCCTTGCCTTCAAAATATGGATCTTCATTCATCATTACATACCCATAGTTATCTGTGGGTATAAATATATTCTCTCTTGTGTTCATACTACTCTCTTCTTCTATCTCAAATCCCATTCCATTTATATCATTATATATTTCGTCTGCACTCTCTTCATACCACTTCTCAAACCAATGGCAAGCCACTTCGGCGCTTATCTCAGTTGTGCCTGCACTTCCAAAAAAATTTATTTGTATATAGTCTCCAGAATCTCGCAAATCCTTCCTTATGAAAACATCCATCTCGTTTATTTCTAAATATTCCAATACATGTTTTGTTGAATTCCAGGGATTACGCAATTTTCTATTTAGATATTCGACAAAACTATCCACAAAGTATGATTTAATAAGATCCGACTTATAGTCTATGCTTACTTTTTGTTTTCTTATCCTCCGAAAAAACTTTCGCCATACTCTATCCTTTATAGGTTTTATTTTTTTAGAGTTAATATCTCCATATATCAAAAACGCTGTTCCACCCATTTTATTCCTCCATTAATTATTTAGCAGTCACTCCTCCATCTATATTTATTGATTGTCCTGTAATAAAAGAAGCATTTTCTGAACATAGATATAAAACTAATTCCGCCACTTCTTCAGGTTGTCCAATTCTTTTCAAAGGAGTATCATTTGATTCTTTCTTCAATTCATCTAATGACATATTTTCTATCATATGCGTCTCGATTATCCCTGCACATACTGCATTTACTCGTATTTTATCTTCAGCATATTCTAATGCTGCAGTTTGAGTTATTCCGAGTACTCCATGATTTGCGGCTGCATATGCCGACCTATTCGCTGTACCTTTTAGACCAGAAATTGAGGCAATATTTATTATCACACCTGATCCATTTTTTTGCATCTCTTTTATTTCATTTTTCATACAAAGCCACGTACCAGTAAGATTAGTGTCCAATACCATATTCCATTCTTCTTTAGACATTTCCGTTATTTTTTTAAAATTCGATGGTATTCCTGCACTGTTTACAGCAATATCTATTCTTCCAAATTTCTCCACGCCTGTATTTACTGCATGCTCTATATCCAACTCACTTTTTATATCACATTCTATAAAAAGTGCTTGTCCACCTGAGTTTTTTATTATTTCAGCCAGTGCTATTCCATCAGTTTTTTCATTGCTCAATATTATCACTTTCATTTTTTTCTGTATAAATAATTTTACAATTTCCAAACCAATACCGCTATTTCCACCTGTTACTAATGCTATTTTCCCTTCAAATTCTTTCATAAAAATAATCCTCCTGTTTTTTTGTCTGTTATAATAACAACTCTATTATAATCGGTCCAAACATCAGAATTATTTAGGTTTTATTGATCTTCTTCTAAGCTTTTCGAAGCTTCTTCCAATTTTCGTACATTTTCATTTTGTTTTTCTACTGCTTCTTCTGCTTTATCTATCTGCTTAAGCTGACTATCGAGATGTTTTTCCAGTGCGGTCTCTTTTTCCTTGACCTTTTTTTCCTCACCACAAGCAAATAACAGAGTCAAGCTCAATATCAATCCCAAAGCCATAACTTTTTTCACGTTTGTTTTACACCTCCTACTATAAATATTGCTTTCCAAAGTGTCACTACTTTTTTCCAATAAATCAGTTCTTCTTTTGCAATTTGTGTGTTATTTTTATGTATATATATTAATTATAGCACATAATTTTTAATTTTCAAATATTTCTTGCGATTTTTTTTTCTCTATGATAAAATAATTGTATATATTTTTAAAAAAGGTAATAGGATCGGAGTGAAATTTATGGATTTGATCAAACAATTTGGAATAGTATTATTGATACTTTTTTTAGGAGAAGTTATCTCATATGCTATCAACTTTCCAATTCCTGGAAGTGTTATAGGTATGATATTGCTGTTTATGCTTTTATATTTCAATCTTATGAAATTACATAGAGTAGAAAAAGTTAGTGCCTTTTTATTAGCAAATTTGTCGTTTTTTTTCATTCCACCTGGTGTAAAATTAATTGCCTCATTTGACTTACTAAAAGGTAAATGGCTCAAAATAATTTTTATATGTTTTTTTACTACACTTTTGGTAATGACAACAACTGCATATACTGTAAATAAACTAATGAAAAGTGGTGAGAAAGATGCCTAGCGTTTTATCAGAACCTGTTTTTGGAGTTATGATATCCATATTTGCATTTTGGATTGGTATGAAGTTATATGAAAAGTTTCATTATTCACTGTTAAACCCCTTACTTGTAAGCAATGTTTTGATCATCTTGTTTCTTTTGACATTTAAGATCGATTTGGAATCTTATCAAAAAGGGGGAAACATGATAGAGTTTTTCTTAAAACCTGCAACAGTAATTTTGGCAATCCCTCTATACAAACAGGTCCATCTCCTAAAAAGACACTACAAAGCTATTATTATTGGTATCTTTGTGGGGTCACTTACTGCGATCTCTAGTGTGTTCTTATTATCCAAATTGCTTGGCTTAGACGATATCCTTATTATCTCTTTATTGCCAAAATCAATAACTACTCCGATAGGTATAGAAGCCTCCGCAAATAATGG
>CAZDNU010000010.1:0-5238 GCA_964506865.1 uncultured Fusobacteriales bacterium
TACAATATTTTAAATACTTTTCCTCTTTTTTATGCAAATTTTATCAATATAAAAACAGGGAATTATCTATTACCATAATAAAAAATTCCCTGCCTTCTAAATTTATATTTTTTTTACCAAATCTTTTAAATATTTTACCAAATCTTCTCGCATCTCATTATGTCGAAGACCATATTCTAGATTTGCTTTTATATAACCAAGTTTATCTCCTGTATCATACCTTTGACCTTCAAAATTGTAGCCTAGTACTTTATCACCATTTTTTATCATCTCTACTATGGCATCTGTCAACTGGATTTCACCATCTTTTCCAGGTTGTAGTCTTTCTAGATATTCAAAAATCTCTGGCTCTAAAATATATCTTCCTAGACACGCAAAATTTGACGGCGATGCTTCCAAACTAGGTTTTTCTATAAAATCTTCTATTTTTACTGTGTTTTTATCTAGATAAGCGCCTGGTTTTAGTATCCCATACGATGATATTTTGTCATCCGGGACTTCTTGTACTCCTACAATGTTTCCATTTTTAAATTTTTTACGTACATCCAACATTTGTTGTACCACAGGTACTTTACTATATACCAGGTCATCTCCTAGTACCACTACAAAGGGCTCATTTCCTATATGGTGCTTTGCCTTTAGTATTGCATGTCCCAAGCCAAGTGGCTCTTTTTGACGTATATAATATATATTTGCATATTCTGATATCTCTCGTATCATTTTTAATTGCTTTTCTTTCCCTTTTTTTTCAAGTATATACTCTAATTCTATAGAATAATCAAAATGATCTTCTAGTGCTCTTTTATTTCTTCCAGTAACAATAGTTATATCTGTAATTCCAGACTTCACTACTTCTTCTACTATATATTGTATCGCAGGTTTGTCCACTATTGGCAACATCTCTTTAGGTTGTGACTTTGTTGCCGGTAAAAATCTAGTTCCTAGACCAGCTGCAGGTATTACCGCTTTTCTTATTTGCTTTTTCATAAAAAACTGTCGGCTTTATTTAAAAAAATTATCCTACATAAAATTTTCAACGTCTAAACCGACAAGGTCACCTCCAAAATAAAAAGTTGAAAATTTTTCACTATGATTTTTTTAATTACTCAAATCCAAGCATTCCACTAAATCAGATCAATTCTTTATACTCAGGCAAGCTCTTTAGGTGAACAAACTCTTACCAAATCTAACTCACTACTTTCGAAGATTTGGTAAGATAAAACATTCTTAGTTCAACTTTACCTGATTTCTGATCCATTTTTTACGCTACTGTCTATCTCTATCAACTTTATTTTTTTCTTCTCTATACTTGTCAAAAGCATTCCTTCTGATAATATTCCTCTTAGTTTTACAGGCTTTAAATTTGATACAAACAATACCTTTTTGCCTATCAATTCATCAGATTGATAGTGCTTTGCTATACCTGATACTACCGTACGTTCTTCGTTCCCAATAGATACTTTAAATTTAAGTAACTTATCTGCTCCCTCTACACGAGACGCTTCTAATATTTCTGCTACTTTCATTTTTACTTTTGCAAAATCATCTATTGTAATATAATCTTCCTCTTTAATTTCATTTTTCTTAGTTTTATCTTTTTCCTCTTTTTCTACTTCTATTCTAGGAAATATAGGTTCTGCTTTTCCTACAAGAAGTCCCGGTTTTATATTTGACCAATTATTTATTTCATCTATTCTTGCCTTCTCTATATCTTCTTTTATTCCTAATTGCTTCCACATTTTGTCAGCTGCTTCAGGCATAAATGGATATATTAATAGAGCTATTTTATACAAAGCCTCTACCAAGTTAGTCATTACAACAGCCAATCTTTTTTTATCTTCTTCACTTTTTGCCAATTTCCAAGGCATAGTTTCATCTATATATTTATTCATTCTAGATATAAATTTCCAAATACTTTCAAGAGCCTTTGAAAATTGAAGTTTGTTCATATACATCTCGACTTCTTCTAATGTTTGGAAATACAGTTCCTTTATCTGAGTATCATATATTTCTACTCCTTCTCCTTCTACTATTTTCCCATCAAAATATTTATTTATCATACCAAGAGTTCTGTTTAGTAGATTACCCAAATCATTTGCCAAGTCAGAATTTATTCTACCTATTATACCTTTTTGCGAATAATCTCCATCTGCTCCAAAGTGTACTTCTCTTAGCAAAAAGTATCTAAACGCATCTCTACCATACTTCTCTACTTCTTCTTTTGGATTGACTACATTATTTTTAGATTTTGACATCTTTTCACCTTCTGATGTCCACCATCCATGTGCCACCACTTTATCAGGAAGTTTTACCCCTGCTGACATAAGCATTGCCGGCCATATAATAGCATGAAATCGTATTATATCTTTACCTAAAATATGAGTGACTTCTCCATTGTTCCAGTACTTGTCAAACTTATCAGGATCATCTTCATATCCTGCAGCTGTAATATAGTTTGTCAGTGCATCAAACCATACGTATATAACATGTGAATCATCCATCTCTAATGGTATGCCCCACTTAAATGTATTTCGAGATATTGATAAATCATTTAAACCTTGTTTTATAAATGACAATACTTCGTTTTTTCTATATTCCGGTTGAATAAAGTCAGGATTATTTTCTATATATTCTATTAATTTGTCTCCATATTTTGACATTTTGAAAAAATATGATTCTTCCTTTACCACTCGAAGTTTTTTGCCACAATCAGGACAAGTATCTCCTTCTCCCACTTGATTTTTGGGTACAAAGTTTTCACACGATACACAGTAAAGTCCTTCATATTCACCTTTGTAGATATCTCCGTTTTCATTAACTTTTTGAAGTATCTTTTTTACAGAGCTTAAATGTCTTGGTTCTGTAGTTCGGATAAAATCTGTATTACTTATGTTTAAAACTTCCCACATCTCTTTAAATCTAGGAGCCATCTTGTCTACCAGCTCTCTTGGCGTGATCCCTTGTGCCAATGCTGTTTCTTCTATTTTTTGTCCATGTTCATCTGTTCCAGTCAAAAAATGCACATCATAGCCGGATATCCTTTTGTATCTGGCTATTGCATCGGCTGCTATTGTTGTATAGGCAGTCCCTACATGCGGATCTCCGTTTACATAATATATCGGAGTTGTTACATAATAATTTTTGCTCATTTTTTATTCCTCCCAAAGACTATATCTATATTTTTGATTCTTATTATTATTTATATCCAATTATATCATAGACTTAAAAAAATATCAATCAATATCAACTCTTAGTTAGTGTCAAGTTTTCCTACAAAAACAACAAAAAGAGTGTTTATCACCCTTTTTGTCTATTGTCTATTATTAATTTTGCTGTGTCTATGGCTGATCTCAAGCTTCCACTATCCGCTATCCCTTGTCCTGCTATATCAAATGCTGTCCCATGATCTACAGAAGTTCTAATTATCGGTAAGCCTACTGTAATATTGACACCTTTTCCAAACGACTCCATCTTCATTGGTATCAATCCTTGATCATGATACATTACTACAGCTATTGAGTACTTATCTTGAAGCATTTTCACAAATAAAGTATCAGGAACTATTGGCCCTTCTACATCTATTCCCATTTTTTTTGCTTCCTCTATCGCAGGTAATATCTCTTTGGATTCTTCATCACCAAATAATCCATTCTCTCCATTATGTGGATTTAGTCCCGCTACTGCTATAGTCCCACAAAGTCCTAACTCTTGTTTTGCTTTATTTGCAATTACTATCTTTTCATATATATTTTGCTTTTTTACTTTTTTTATTGCGTCATTAAGTGATAGATGAGTGGTATTTAATATGACTACTATTTTTTCGCCTTTTAGTATCATAGCAAAATCTTTGGTATCTAATCTATCTGCAAGATAAGTAGTATGTCCACTATATTTATACCCAGCCAAATTAATCGAGTCTTTGCTAAGTGGTGCTGTCACCAATGCATCAAAATATTTCCCCTCTACCAAATCAATAGCCCTATCCAGATACTTTATTGTCAGATCTCCCGACTTTTTCGAAACTTTGCCTATCTCTATTTCAGAACTATCTACATCTATATCCAAAACAGGTATTATATTTTTTTCTAGCTTCATCTCACTTTTTTCGTTTACTGCTTTGCTTGTAAGATGAGTGCAATTCAAGCTTTTTATATACATATCTAAAATTGATTTTGACCCTGATACTGCTATATAATCATCCATTTTTCCTTGCTCAAAAATCTCATTATAATATTTTACTATTATTTCCGGTCCTATCCCTGCAGGATCTCCCATACTTATTACAATTTTTTTCATAGAATACTCCTTTTTATTACTTATCTTTTGTATACAATAAATCTTCTGCTCTTACATTTACTTCTTTTATCTTTTGATCTATAAACTCTGTGTATTCATCCATCTCTACATTTTCAGGTACAGTTATAGGCTCTCCTATTATATACACTACCTTAGCAAATGGTTTTGGAATCTGAAACTTGTCCCAGGATTTTTCAAATACCCATTTTCTCGAACAAGCTACCCCTAACGGCACTATCTCTATTCCTGCTTTTTTCGCTACATATACAGCTCCGGGTTTTGATTTGTAGATTGGTCCTTTTGGCCCATCTACTGCAAATCCTCCACTGTACCCATTTTTTATATACTTTACCATTTTTACCAAACTTCTTACGCTATCCTTGTTTGATGACCCTCTTACATTTTCAAAGCCGTATAACTCCAGCGCCTCTGTTGCAATATGTCCGTCATTTGATGCACTTACAAGGTTTGCTATCTTTCCACTTAGTTTTGGCATAAATAACATTGGAAAAAATAGGGTCCCATGCCAAAATACAAACGAGTACTGTTTCTCCTTTGTATATTTTTCACTTATTACAAATTTTGTTCTTAGCGTTATACGTATAATTCTGCTTATAAAATATATCAATTTCCCATATCTCTTATATTTTTTTATTCTCTTTTCTTTTTCTTTACTTAATTTTTCAGCCATATCCTTTTCCCTTTCTTCACATTTTCTTACAATTTACGCCCCTATTATACTACCTTTCTACCAAACGGTCAAGTTAAGCTTATTTCAAGATTTACGATTTTTTCTTTCTTTTGTATTAAGACAAAAGGAAAGGGGGGTTCACTTAACTTAGAAACGGATAAAAGGCAGAAAAATTATGTAGTGACCGGCACCGTTTAATATTTTTGGTGCCTGTCACTCAAGAATCCTTATTTATCCAATTTATTGGGCGA
>CAZDNU010000011.1:0-3686 GCA_964506865.1 uncultured Fusobacteriales bacterium
TTTTGGAATAGTTATATTTTTTATTTCAGATTCAAAAGTAGTGTGTCTACAATGATCAGACCAGTATGTATCCAAGACTTTTATTTCAGTCTCTTTGGGATTACGTTTTTCTTCGTTTTTAAAGTAATTTTGTATAAATTTGAGATCATCAAGAGTCATGGCTAGTCCATGATCGTTTTGGAAATCGATCAGATCTTGCTCTTGGAAATAAATGAAGCCTTCATAGACAGGGACCTCTTTTGGAGTATCTACAGTTTCGTTGTAAGGAGGTATATCTAGATTTTTTTCTCGTGATTCGATAGGATTGATGTAATAGTTTTTTATTTTTGCGATATCTTCAGCGTTAAGATCGCCTTCCATAATGATTAGTTCACCGCTTTTTACAATACTATCGTTATTGTCTGAAATAAGTCCAAGACATTGCATAGCAGAATCAGCTCTTTGGTCAAATTGTCCAGGAAGGTATTCAACAGCAAAATATTTTAAACCTTTCAAATTAAAACTTTCGCTAACAATATCGGTTACGGGTTCTGCAAAGATAGTTTTTTTTGCTTGTTCAAGGTCAGTTGGCGCTATATTTAGCACGTCATATGTATTAAGCAACCTAATTTTTTCAAGTGACTTAATTTGTAGATTTTCTTTTAGATCATTTAAAAGACTTCGGCTTTCTACATTGAATTCAGATTTCTTTTCGACAAAAATTCTGTAATTACTCATTTTACCTCCTAAATTTATTTATAAATTTGTATTAAATTCTCTAGATTATTATATACTATTTCAGATATTTTTTCAAGGTAAAAAGGCTATCAAAATTAGTTGAAATATAAGATAAAATTTGTTATAATTGAAGTATATAAAATTTTAGGAGGGAAAAAACGTGCTAAAAAAAATTTTTACAAAATTTAAGAAAAAAGAAGAGATGTATGAAGAAGAGAAAAATGAAGATATAGAAAAGAAAAAACAAGAGCAAGAAGAGAAAGAGGACATACAAAAAGATAAGCTAAGCAAAGCCAAACCAGAGACTAAATTGCAAGATGATAAAATAACAAAAAAGAAAGAAGAAAAGATATTAAATGAAAAACAAACTAGTGAGGATACAAACTCTGAATCAGAAGAAGAAACTAAAGTGAAAAAAGAAAAAAAAGTAATGCAGGAAACCAAAAAAATACCTGCTGACAAAAATTCCAAAATAAACAAAACAACTTATGAAAAAAGCAAACAAAAAGTAAAACAGGGAGAAAGTAAAGTAGGAGAAAAAATAGAAACTGCAAAGAAAAGGACAATTATTAAAAATGATAACGTTAAAAAAGAAGAAAAAATATTAAAAAAAGAGATACAAAAACCTACAATAGATAAAAAAATGCAAAACGAAAATAAAATTTCAGCAAAAAAGGAATTTAAGATAAAAGAAGATAAACAGCCAGAATCCGTGAAAGATAAAATTGATAAACGTAGAGATTTAGAAAAAATGAACAAAACAAGTGATAAAAAAACAAATTCGGACAAAAAAAATACAAGCCAAGCAAATACATCTGATGCAAAATTTGAAGATCCAGGCTTAAAAGCTAAAGATCTACTAGAAAGGCGTAAAGAAAAGTATGCGCAAGAGAAGCAAAAAGAAGAGGAAGAAAAATCCAAGGGATTTTTCAAAAATTTAAAAGAAAAATTGACTAAAAGTCGACAGGGTTTATTCAAAGAGATTAAGAATTTCTTTACGGGGCGAACGGTCATAGATGATGATATGTATGACGAACTGGAAGATCTTTTGATACAATCGGATATTGGAATGAATATGACACTAAAAATAGTAGAAAAATTGCGTGATGAGGTAAAAATACGAAAAGTAAATGAAGCTGAACAAGTGTATGAAGTGTTAAAAGATGTACTTGATGCATTTTTGATAAAAGAAAACAACAGTCTTAAGATAGAAAGTGGACGCTTGAATGTAGTACTGATAGTAGGAGTAAATGGTGTTGGAAAGACGACGACTATTGGCAAAATGGCAGCAAAACTAAAAAATGAGGGAAAAAAAGTGATAATAGGAGCTGCAGATACATTTAGGGCAGCAGCCATAGAGCAATTAGAAGAATGGGCAAATAGAGCAGATGTAGAATTAATAAAAAATGCACAGGGGTCGGATCCGGGAGCTGTGGTATTTGATACTTTGAAAGCGGCTAAAAATAGGAATGCAGATGTAGCCATAATAGATACAGCAGGAAGACTTCATAACAAAAGTAACTTGATGAAAGAACTGGAGAAGATACATAAGATAATCAAAAGTCATATAGGTGAACAAGATTATGAAAGTCTACTCGTGCTTGATGGGACAACAGGTCAAAATGGATTGAGTCAAGCCAAAGCTTTTAACGAGATAACAGATCTAACAGGATTGATACTAACTAAGCTTGACGGAACAGCAAAAGGTGGTATAATATTTTCGGTATCCGAAGAGTTGAAAAAACCTGTGAAATTTATCGGAGTAGGAGAAGGTTTGGATGACTTACAGGAATTTGATTCTACAGAATTTATAAGTGCTATATTTGAATAACACAGTACTTTGTGATTAAAATATGTGTGAATAGAGGGGAATTTTATTATGTTCGAAAAAAATTTAAGCACTATACAAGTAAAAAATCCGGAACTCGCAAAATTGATATCAAATGAAGAAAAAAAATCTGATTTGGAAGTATTGGAAACAAAAGATAAAAATTATACTGCAAAATTAAATGGTAAATTACTGCATAGCATGTATAAGCCTCAAAAGGAAGCAGAAAAGTATATAGCAAATATTGATTTGAAAAACAAAGATTTGTTAATAGTACTGGGATTTGGATTTGGATATCATGTAGAAGCCTTACTAAGTAAAATTTCTAAAAATACAATAATTTTTATAATAGAACATAATATAGCATTGTTAAAAATGTGTATGGAGCGAAGAGAACTGACAAATATTTTTCAAAACGAAAATGTACATATATATCATACAAGTCAAAAGTTTGAATTTAACTACGAACTCGAAACAAGCTTTAAAATAGGCATAGTTCCTGAATATGAAATAATAAATCATAAAGTAGAATATGACTTTTATTATAAAGAGTATATATCATTTGTAGAGATACTAAAAAATGAGATAAGTAGTATTTTGTTGAACACATCTACTATATTTGAATTTTCAAAGATGTGGCATAGAAACAGTTTTTTAAATATGGGATACTTTAGAGAATCTTTGGGAATAAAAAATTTATTTCAAAAATATAACGAATTGCCCGCTATAATAGTTTCTGCCGGTCCATCTCTTGATAAAAATATAAAATATCTGGAATGGGCAAAGGGTAAAGCCGTGATAATCGCAGTAGGGACGGCACTAAAAAAACTCTTAAATGAAAATATCTTACCAGATTTTGTCATGGCACTAGATGGAGGCGAACCCAATTGGGAGCACTTTAAGCGTATAGAGTACGATGAGATACCACTGGTATATGAACCAATGATACATCCAAAAATATTACAGCATCATAAAGGGAAAAAACTAGTATTTGTATCACAAAACATAGTAGGTGCATGGGGCGAACATGTATTTGAGGAAAAAGGGTTTTTGAAAATGGGAGGCTCAGTAGCCTTAAGTGCATATGATTTTGCAGTATATCTGGGGTGTAATCCTATAGTACTGATAGGACAAGATTTGG
>CAZDNU010000012.1:0-2617 GCA_964506865.1 uncultured Fusobacteriales bacterium
AAAACAATCAATACAATCGTTTGTATTTGGAGTAAATACACCAAGTAGATGGGGGACTCAATCGCCATTTTCAAATATAACACTAGACTGGACAGTACCTGCTGACTTAGCAAAAGAGAAAGCAATAGTTGGAGGGAAGCCACAAGATTTTACATATGGAGATTGTCAGGCAGAAATGGATCTTATAAATAAGGCATTTTTAGAGATAATGTTAGAAGGAGATGCAAATGGAAGAGGATTTCAATATCCTATCCCTACATACAATATCACAGATGACTTTGTGTGGGACAATGAAAATGCAAAGCGATTGTTTGAGATGACAGCAAAATACGGGACACCATATTTCCAAAACTTTATAAATTCAGATTTGAATCCTGGTGATGTAAGGTCTATGTGTTGTAGGTTACAGTTGGACAAGAGAGAACTTCGAAAGAAGACAGGTGGCTTGTTTGGTTCCGGAGAAAAAACAGGAAGTATTGGAGTTGTAACAATAAATATGCCGAGATTGGCGTATTTGAGTGAAAATAAAGAGGAATTTTATAAAAAATTGACAAAACTTATGGATGGTGCAAAACGAAGTTTGGAAATGAAGCGTAAAATAACAACTAAACTTTTAGATGAAGGTTTGTACCCATATAGCAAACGATATTTAGGTAGCTTCGATGGACACTTCTCCACTATAGGACTTTTGGGAATGAATGAGATGTGTCTAAATGCAAATTGGCTAAGAAAAGATATGACAGATACTAAATCACAGGAATTTTCTATAGAGGTACTAGACTTTATGAGAGATAAATTATCAGATTATCAAGAAGAAACTGGTAATTTGTACAATTTAGAAGCTACACCAGCAGAAAGTACATCATATAGATTGGCAAAAATAGATAAAGAAAAACATCCAGATATAATAACTGCTGGTTGTGATCAACCGTATTATACAAATTCATGCCACCTACCAGTTGGATTTACTGATGATATATTTGATGCATTGGATATACAAGATAGATTACAAACTAAGTTTACAGGGGGCACAGTATTTCATACATTTTTAGGTGAGAGAATCTCAGACTGGGAAACTACGAAAAACTTAGTGCAAAAGATTGCGTTCAATTATCACTTACCATACTATACTCTATCTCCTACATATTCTGTATGTCCAAACTGCGGTTACTTGGTCGGAGAAGTTTACAAGTGTCCTGATTGTGGTTCGCCTACAGAGACTTATAGTAGGATTACAGGATATTATAGACCAGTACAACACTGGAATGACGGGAAGTCGGAAGAATTTAAAGAGCGACAAGAATATATTGAAGCAAAATCTGTACTAAACACCACAATAGCAGAGCGTAAGGAAATAAATGTCAAAGAAGGTATTGTGAACGAAAATAAAGTTATGTTATTTACAACAGACTCGTGTCCGAATTGTCCAAAAGCAAAGGAGGAATTACAATATATTTCTGAGATTGAGCATATAGATGCACATGCTAATATAGATATAGCTCGCGAATATGGAATTCGAGCAGTACCGACACTTATAGTAGAAAACAAAGGAAGCAGAAAAGCATATACAGGGATTGCAAAAATATTGGAATTTAAAGATGCGTTCAAAGAGTTAGACGCTTAACGTTAGAGGCTATCGTCTTGGTTAGAAAACTAAGACAGATAGTCTCTTTTTTTAGAAAATACTTGATAAAAAGTCTCAAATCAAGTATAATCCTATATGAGAAGAATTATAATTTTGGGGAGGAACCCTTTGTTATTGGAGGAAGTTTATGAAAAAAATATTGCAGACATTTTTTTTGTTTTTTTTGTTTCAAGCAAGTGGCATTATATTTGCTAATGAAATAAAAACATTGCAAAAAGGAGAGCTGGACTTAAGAAATTGGGACTTTGCGGGTGATGGAATCATAAAATTAAAAGGAGAAAGTGAATTTTACTGGAAAAAATATTACACACCGTTTGATTTTAAAGAAAAAGAAATTGAAAAAAAATATGGGAAAATTCCTAAAAATTGGATGTCTTATCCTATTGAAGATAAGGGATTTAAGGGTTACGGATATGGAACTTACAGAATGCGGATGCAGGTGAGTCCAAGTAAAGAAACAATGGGCATATTTATCGATCGAAGTGGTGGTCCCTATAAAATATGGATTAACGGAAAAGATATGAGAGGAGTAGGAGTACCTGGAAAAAGTTATAAAAGCGAAATCCCATATTATCGTCATTATTTCAAAACCTTTGATTTGGAAGATAATAAGCTAGAATTAATACTAAATATCTCAAATTATAACTACAACAAGGGTGGTATGTGGGGCAAAATATATATAGGTACAGAACAACAAGTTCGAAACAAAATAAGTATAAAACTAATTATAGAAACTTTCATATTGGGGAGTTTATTTATAATAGGGATACATTACCTTATATTATTTTTGTTGAATCGCGAAAAAAAAGCATTTTTATACTTTGGTTTGCACTGTATAAATGTAGCAATACGATATATGGCAGTTGGATACACATTAGTTACTATATTTGGCGAGACAATACCATTTGAATTGCGCCAAAAAGTAGAGTATATTAGCTTTTATGTAGGCGTTGTTTTGTTGGTTTGGTTTAT
>CAZDNU010000013.1:0-3904 GCA_964506865.1 uncultured Fusobacteriales bacterium
ATTATTTCATCCTGATAGACTGGCATCACGAATACTTGGAATGGGTGATGTAGTATCGCTGGTAGAAAAAGCTCAAGAAGCAATAGACGAAGATGAAGCAAAACGACTTGAGGAAAAACTTCGAAAGCAAGAGTTTGATTTTGAAGACTTTTTAAAGCAACTCCAACAAATAAAGAAAATGGGATCAATTAGTAAGATACTAAAAATGATTCCGGGAGCTGGAAATTTTGGAGACTTAGCTCCTGCAGAGAAAGAGATGAAAAAAATAGAAGCTATAATACAGTCTATGACAAGAGAAGAAAGACGAAGACCGAAACTTATGAATGGAAGTAGAAAAAAGAGAATAGCCAAAGGTAGTGGAACTCATGTAAGTGATGTAAATGCATTGCTAAAACAATTCCAAGAGATGAGAAAAGTAATGAAAATGTTTAAAAAAGGTGGACTTTCAGGAATGAAAGGTGGATTTCCTGGAATGAAATTACCATTTTAATTAATTAGTAAATAAAATATATAGATATAAAATAGTAGGAGGAGAAAAAATATGGTAAAATTAAGATTAACAAGAATAGGGAGAAAGAAAATCCCTTTTTACAGAGTAGTGGCAATGGAAGCTTTGACAAGAAGAGATGGGAAGCCTATAGCTTACTTAGGAACTTATAATCCACTAACGGATAACGAAGAAAGTATAAAATTAGATGAAGCTGAAGTTTTGAAATTTTTAGGAAATGGAGCACAACCAACGCAGACAGTAAGATCTTTATTGAAAAAAGTTGGAATATGGGCAAAGTTTGAAGAATCAAAGAAAAAATAATAGATGAAAACGGCTAATTAATTAGTCGTTTTTTTTTAGTCAATGATAGTAATGAGAGGATAAATATGATTTTTTATAATTTATTGGAAGGTATCTTTGAAAAGGAGATATTAGACCATGCAAGTAACACAGATATCAAGGTACTGTATGTAGAGCATAAGCAAAATAACAATATGCTTATAATAGAGTCAAAAATAAAACACGAAGGAAACATATATAATATTGAGATATTTTTAAATACAGAGAAGGAATATTATAGCAGTTTTTCATGCACTTGTATGGCATACTACAAATGTAAGCATCTTGCAGCTACAATGCTAAGATTTATACGAGAAAATGAAAAATTATTATCTAAATATATAATTGAGTCAAAAGCATCGACTTATTATACTTATGAAATAAATGGAAACAAACTAAAAGTTGATTATGAAACAAAACTTCGAAACTGGATTTTGGGTTATGAGGACTGGAACGAAGGACTATATGAATATTTTGAAAACATGGCACAAATAGAGCGGGCATTAGCTTATAAGCTGCGTAAAAATAGGAGTTTCTCAATTGAAAGTGATATAGCTAAAATATTGACAGACTTGGGAATGAAAAAAGCAAATCGGTATGTAGTGAAAGAAGATAAGCGATGCATAATAGGAATAGAAAATAATAAAATAAAAATACAAGGTAAAATTTGTGATAATAAATTAAATGAGTATCAAAATAAGAACATAAGTGCTAAATTTTTGTTTGAAGATTTACCAAGATTTTTAGACAAAAATGAAGTCGAAGTCGATGATAGTATAAATAATTATGTGCTTTATCAAGAAGATGCGAATTTTGAGCTAAAAATAAAGGCTGTTAGTGGTAATATATATATAGAGCCTGTAATAAGCTTTGAAGGAAAAAAATATAAAAATTCTGAGATATTGTCTATAGATACAGACTATAAAAAAATAGGTGAACATGAATATCGACGAATAAATATAAAAAAATATAATAATTTTATAAAGTTATTGAAAGAGGATTGGTTGAAGTTTTCACAAGGTAGCTTTATATGTAGCAAGAAAAAATTTCAACAGAAATATACTAAGCTAAAAAAAGACTGGAAAATAAGCAATATAAGAAGCATTAACATCCAAAAGAATATTTATCTGGACTTAAACAGAAAAAATTCACAAATAAAATATAATTATAGCCTTGGAAATGAAGGGAAAGCACTAGACAAGAAAGAGATTTCTGAAATAAAAAACACCTGCTTACTAAGCAAAAAAGACAAAGTATTTTTTATAGAAAACGCACATAAAATAGAAGATGAAGATGTGTATGCAGGAAACCTTGAAGAGATTTTATGTAAGTATGCTGCTGTAAAAAAAGAAGTAAATATATCGTACCAAGATAATATATATGATGGTATAAACATTCGAGAAAAGCATAGAAAAATTTTAAGAAATTATCAAGTAGAGGGCCTAAAATGGCTCAAGTTTTTATATAAATTTGGATTTTCAGGTATATTGGCAGATGATATGGGACTAGGGAAAACTATTCAAACTTTATTTTTTGTGGAGGAGATAAAATCAAAAGGCAAAGTGTTGATAATTGTGCCAAAAACATTAATGTATAATTGGGAAGATGAGATCAAAAAATTTCTGAAAACTGATGATTATCTTGTGTATGATGGTAATCCAAAACAACGAAAAAACTTGCATAAAAAATTAGAAGAAAAATCTATAATTATAAGCTCGTATAGTTTATTAAATCGAGACTTTGAAATTATTAGCCAATATGAGTTTTTATATTTCATAATAGATGAAGCTCACCACATAAAAAACAGTAATACTGTGACTTATAAAAAGGTACGCAAAATAAAAAGTAAATATAGATTGGCATTAACTGGCACGCCAATGGAAAATTCTTTGAAAGAATATTGTAATATATTTGAATTTTTGATGCCAGGTTATCTTTCGAAAGATATTTACAGCAATTTGTCAGAATCAGCAGAGTATTTGAAGTATAAAACAGCGCCTTTTGTAATGAGGCGGAATAAAAAAAATGTGTTGAAAGAATTACCTGACAAAATAGAACAAGTAATCAAAGTGGACTTGAATTATAAACAAAAAAAAGAGTATGACTCTATGCTAATGGATACAAAAATGAAGGTGTATGAGCAAATAAAAAGAAATGGCTTATCAAAATCATATATAAATATATTAGCTTATCTTACTAGCTTGAGGCAATTTTGCGACCATCCAATTCTTATAGGAAAACCCAATTTGATATCATCAAAATTGGAGCTGATGATGGAGATAGTAGAGGAAGCAGTAGAAGGTGGACATAAGATACTTATATTTAGTCAATTTGTAAAAATGCTTGAAATAATAGAAAATGAGATAATAGCCAAAAAAATAGATTATGAAAAATTAACAGGACAAAGCAAAAATAGAAATGAAATAGTCAAGAGATTTAATAATCAAAGCAGAAAAAAAATATTTTTAATTAGTTTGAAAGCAGGAGGAGTGGGACTAAATATAAGCTCAGCAGATACGGTAATACTATTTGACCCATGGTGGAATCCAATGATAGAAAAACAAGCAATGGACCGAGCACATAGAATGGGGCAAAAGAATATAGTAAATGTCTATAAACTTATAAGTAAAGACACAGTTGAGGAAAAAATATTGGAAATTCAAGAAAAAAAATATAATATATTTGAAATGATAATGGAAGGCAAAAATGCAAAAAATACGAAACTGACCATAGAAGATATAGAAAATTTATTGACAAACACTAAAGTAAAGTAGAAAGATACCGATAAATTGGTTAGGATGTTTTAAAGTTTTAGGAGGGTGATCAATATGATGGTATCTTTATGGAGTGCAGCATCAGGAATGCTAGCACAAGAATTAAATATGGACGTAATATCAAATAATTTATCAAATGTAGACACAACAGGTTTTAAAAAAAGTAGAGTAGACTTTCAAGATCTATTATATCATACAAAATCAATGCCGGGATCAGTTAGTTCTGAAGGTGCAAATTTACCTACAGGTATACAAGTAGGTAGCGGAACAAGAGCAATTGGAACACAGAAAATAAATACAA
>CAZDNU010000014.1:0-1557 GCA_964506865.1 uncultured Fusobacteriales bacterium
CAAATAAAAGACAATCCAGAAAAAATAAACAAAATATCGAAAGATGAATTAGAAACTATAGAAGAATTTATAAAAATGGAAGACAATAAAGAAGCAACCCTTGATATGTATATAGGAATCTTTGAGACTTTACAAAATCCATATGATCTATGAAGAAGAGATAAAAAATCTTTAAATGAAATACAAGAAATGATAAAAGTTGCATGGGGAATGGATGATATTTCAAAACGAGAAGAAGAATCAAATGATGTTGATGATACTGATGAAGAAGAATCAAATGATGTTGATGATACTGACGTAACAACTGATGTTGAGAATACTGATGAAGATGAATCAACTAATGTTGAAAAGAATGATGAAGATGCAAAAACTGATGTTGAGGAAAGTAATGATGAAGATGCAAAAACTGATGTTGAGGAAAATGATGAAGAAAGTGATGACTCTATTGAAAAAATAGATAAAATAATTCTTAGCATAGGAGAAACACTAGATGAATTAAAAAAACATGAATGAAAAGCTTGGAACGAAATTTATAATAAAAAAAATCGACCCCATGTGGTTATTGCAGCACAAAATGCGCTGGATCATCTTTGATATGATGACACACTGTGAGATGTGGACTGATATTGGTGACCTAATACTAAGGGTGCTGTGGTAGATTTTCAAAAAGATTGGAATAATAATGAAAATAATGAAAAACTAACTGAAGACTGATTACCAGGTGAGAAAACTATAGGTGCTTTAATTAAAAAACTTAATGTATTAGAAGAGAAAAGGAACGAAATATCTTCTGCATATATAGAAAAACAAAAAGAAATTAAGGAAAACAAGAATGTTAAAAAATATATGATGAAAAAACTTAATAATTTAAGTAAAGAATATGGATTTTGAACTGAGGAATCTGTTATGATAAATAAACTTCTTAAGTCTTTAGAAGATAATGATATAAAAAAATTTAAAGAAGCTCTTCAAAAAATTATTGAAAAAGAAGATATTGATGACAAAACAAATTTGACTAAAACTAAGGATTTGTTTGATAAATTTATTGAAGGGTTAGAAAAGAAAACAGAACAAAAAAGTTTGGAAGAAATAGATAATTTGCTTGAAGATAAAAAAGATGAAATTGAAAAAATAAATAATAAAATATCAGATTTAATCCAAAAAATAGAAAATGAAAAAGATGAAGCTAGTAAAACAGAACTAGAAAAAGAAAGAGATGGGCTAATAGAAGAAAAAAGGGGATTAAAAAAAGAAAAAAAGAAATTAAGAAAAGAAAGAGATCAATTGCGATGAGATAGATATAATCAAAAAATTAAAGATATGTTTGACTTTAGTTCAAACTAATTTATCATATCTACTTTACTACAGACTACAAATCATTATAAGATTTGTAGTTTTTTATTTGATTTAAGATTTTTATTATGCCTGCAAAAACTGTTAACACGAGTTCAAAAAAAAATGAAAAAAAATCAGGATTGTCTGTGACTAGTCTAGTACTAGCTATCGTATGAGCATTACTTTGTCTAACTGTAATATGAGCTTTTATCTGAATACCTG
>CAZDNU010000015.1:0-3013 GCA_964506865.1 uncultured Fusobacteriales bacterium
AATTGCAAATTTAATTGCAATACAAATGGCTGATCACTTAGACCAGCCATTTACTTAGTTAATATATTTATTTTTTTATACTTCTTCTCCATTATATGCTTTGATAAATATTTCTTTTATCTCACTTAACAATGGATATGATGGATTTGCTACTGTACATTGATCATCAAATGCCATTTCACACAATTCATCAAGATTTTCATAAAAATCTTTTTCACTTATTCCTAAGTCCTTGAATGAAGCTGGCAATCCTACTTTAGCACTTAAGTCCTGTACTGCACCTATAAGTTTATTTATTTTATCATCTGTATCCGTTCCACCAAGACCTATGTAATCTGATATTCTAGCATATCGAAATCTTGCATTTGGATATTTGTACTGTGAAAATGCCGCTTGTTTTTTTGGTGTATCATTAGCATTAAACTTTATTACATGTGGTATTAGTATAGCATTTGCCAGACCATGTGGTATGTGAAACATAGCTCCTACTTTATGAGCCATTGAGTGACATATTCCAAGGAATGCATTTGCAAAAGCCATCCCAGCTATTGTAGCTGCATTATGCATTTTCTCTCTTGCCTTTACATTTTTAGCTCCTTCGTTGTATGATGCCGGCAAGTATTTAAATGTTAATCTTATTGCTTCTAATGCCAGGCCATTAGTATATTCATTTGCTAATACTGATACATAGGCTTCAATTGCATGTACTAGTGCATCTACTCCACCATACGCACATACTGATTTTGGCATACTCATTACAAATTCAGAATCTATTACTGCCATATCAGGGGTAAGTTCATAATCTGCTATTGGATATTTTGTTCCTGTTTTTTCATCTGTTACTACCGAAAATGGTGTTACCTCTGATCCTGTTCCTGATGTAGTTGGTACTGCTACCATCATAGCTTTTTTACCCATTTCAGGGAATTTATATATCCTTTTTCTTATGTCCATAAATCTAAGCGCTAGATCTTCAAATTTCACTTCTGGATGCTCATACATTACCCACATTATCTTAGCTGCATCCATTGGTGATCCTCCACCTACTGCTATTATTACATCTGGTTGGAAAGATTCCATTCTTTCTACACCATCTCTTACGTTTGCAAGTGTAGGATCAGGTTGTACATCATGAAATACCTTATACTCTATATCCAATTCTTCTAATGTATCAGTTACTTTTTCAGCTATACCAAGATCATATAGTACCTTATCAGTAACTATAAAAGCTCGTTTTTTGTTGTCATCTTTCAATTCTTTTAACGCAATAGGTAGTGAACCATATTTGAAGTATACTTTTTCAGGAACTCTAAACCACAACATATTTTCTCTCCTTTCAGCTATTGTTTTCGTATTCATAAGATGCTTGACACCTACATTTTCACTTACAGAATTTCCTCCCCAAGATCCACAACCAAGTGTCAATGATGGCGCTAGCTTGAAGTTATACAGATCTCCTATTCCACCTTGCGATGAAGGTGTATTTATAAGTACTCTTCCAGTTTTCATTTGTGACCCAAAATAATCAATTCTATCTTGGTGAACTACTTGATCTGTATAAAGAACAGATGTATGCCCTATTCCGCCTAGCTCCACAAGTCTTACTGCTTTTGCTATTGCATCTTTGTAATCCAAACCTCTATACATAGCCAAAACCGGAGATAGCTTTTCATGTGCAAATGGTTCATCCAATTCAGTTCTTTCCACTTCTCCTATTAATACTTTTGTGTCTTCCGGTACATTTATTCCTGCTAATTCTGCTATTTTGTATGCTGGCTGCCCTACTATTGCCGAGTTCAATTTTCCATCTTGTATTATAGTATGTCCAACTTTATATCTTTCGTCATCATTTAATATATAAGCTCCTCTTACTCTAAATTCCTCTTTTACTTGCTCATATATTTCATCTACCACTATTACTGATTGCTCTGATGCACATATCATTCCATTGTCAAAAGTCTTACTCATCAATACAGAACTCACTGCCATCTTTATATGTGCTGTCTCATCAATTACCGCAGGAGTATTTCCAGCTCCAACTCCAATTGCAGGCTTACCTGATGAATACGCAGCTTTTACCATGCCCGGACCACCAGTCGCCAATATCATATTTGAATTTTTCATCAAATAGTTTGTCAGCTCCACAGAAGGCTTGCTTATCCATCCAATTATATTTTCAGGTGCTCCTGCTTTTTCTGCTGCTTCTAGTACAATTTTTGCTGCCTCTATTGTACAATCTTTTGCTCTTGGATGTGGACTAAATATTATACCATTTCTTGTTTTCAAAGATATTAATGACTTAAATATCGCTGTAGATGTAGGATTTGTCGTAGGTATGATCCCAGCTAACACTCCTATCGGTTCAGCTATTTTCTTTATCCCATATGACTTATCTATTTCTAGCAATCCACATGTTTTATCGTCTTTGTATTCGTTGTATATATACTCTGAAGCGAAGTGATTTTTGATTACCTTGTCTTCGATTACTCCCATACCTGTTTCAGTAGCTGCTAATTTCGCTAACTTGATTCTAGCATCATTTGCTGCCAAAGCTGCTGTTCTAAATATATTATCCACTTGTTCCTGAGTATAGTCTGCAAACTTTTTCTGTGCCGCATGTACTCTTTCTAAAAGAGCTTGCAACTCTTCTACATTTGTTACTTCCATTATTTCCATTCTTAATCCCTCCTAAAACTTTTTATAAAAATTTTTATTTTGGTGTAATTATTTTCACCATTTTAATATTTTTTCATTCAACAAAGCTTATATTGTATATTTGTGAAATATTTAACTTTGGTTTTTAAAAAAACTGAGCTCGTGAAAAATATCCTTTTCTGTATGTGAATAATATAGCAAACATTTTTTGTTTTGTCAAGTGCTTTTTTTAACAATATCTATATTGGAAATAATTCATAGCTGAAAAATATTAATATTTTAAGTTTTCGTTTTCAAACCTTATCAGCTATTTTTAAAAAAACAGTGACTTTTTTTTTAAAATAGTGTATACTTTATC
>CAZDNU010000016.1:0-5158 GCA_964506865.1 uncultured Fusobacteriales bacterium
AATGCTAGTTCCTTGATTACACTTGCTTTCAATATATATTTTACCATAATTTTTTTCTACAAAATCTTTACATATCTGAAACCCTAACCCGCTACCCTGTTCGCCTTCTGTCCCTTCCATGCTTTGAGGCTTACTTTTGCCTTGAAGTTCTTGTATCCTCGTTTTACTCATGCCAATGCCATTATCCTGTATCGATAAGTATTCTTTTCCATCTTTTTGTTGACTTTTCACTGTTATACTTCCATTTTTTGAAGTGAACTTGATCGCATTGGCCAATATATTCCGCATCACAGTGTCTATCATTTTCACGTCAACTTTTATCGTAAAGTCTTCTATTTCCGGTATTATACTTATCTCTTTATGTATAGCATTATCTTCGCTCATATATATTGCATGTTCTATTATCTCCCGGACACTTACATCTCGTATTTCCGCTACATATGTGCTACTTTGTGATTTAGTCCATTCCAAAAGATTTTCCAATAATATATATGACTTTTGCGCTGACTTTTGTAGCACCTGCATCATCTCTTCTTTTCTATCAAGTGAGATATTTTTATTGGTATTTAGCAATTTCATCACCTCATAAAAATTCCCTACAGTTCCTCGCAAGTCATGACTTATTATGCTATAAAATTTGTTTTTTTCATCCATAAGCGCTTTTATTTTATCATTAAAATGATTTATACGTTTGCCTGAATTTATAATAAAAATTAAAACGTACGTGAAAATAGAAAATCCCATAACAAATAGACTCATTATGGCTGTGTCCACTATTTTTCGTCCTCTTATTTCTTTTTTATCTCGATCTATTTTAATTTTTTCTACCATCTGTTTTACAGCATTTTTATGTTCCTCAAAGTGCAAATTCAATTTATAAAATTCTCTCGCTGCTTCATTCATATCACCTGATTTTATTGCAGGAATATACTTAGTTTCCAGGATATCAAAGTATTCATTTACATGAAAGTTACTCTCGCTAAATATTTTGTACAAGTCTCCCTGCTCTTCTTTCCATTTTTTCAATGTAAGTCTATAATTATATTTTATTCGTTTGATGTCCTCTAGCTTAGTCTCGATATAGTTATCGATACCATTAAACAAAATTTGAGTTACGAGAAGGTGTAATTCTGATATATAACCAGGTGGTGGTAATATGTCCGCTATCAATTTTTCTCTACTGATTATGTCATTATAAATTTCACCTTCTACTTTTGTCAGCTTTATAATATATATCATTGTTACAAAAAATACTAAAAAGCTAACTGAAAAAACAAGCAATATTATATTTATTCGTTTTGAAATACTATCTTTTTTCATCATCTTTCACCTCTTTTTTTAAAGAGTCTTTATACCCAAAAGAGCAATAGAATACTTGACTCTATTGCCCAATTATATTTATCTTAATGTACTCTTTTCAAACTCAAAATTTTATATATACGTCTATAATTTTATTAATAATAGAATTATTAACACAAACTGCATGCAAAAGACTTATGGTTTTAATCCGAGATCTACCTTATTTACTTTCTACATTATTAAAAATACTTGATAAAAATAGTGTCACCAAAAATGGATTTTCTAATCGGCTAAAATTATAAAAGCAAAATAGTATGACTTCTATTATTTGTAAATCAGTTTCATCTGCATATTCACACATATTATAAATTTTCTTTTCTAATATGATTAACAGCTCGTCAGAAAAAACATCAGCTATGCCATCATGTATTATATCATTCAAATCAGAATTTACATCAGCAGCCAGCCTATCTTTTGTAAGCTTTATATATGGTGCAAGTCTATCTGATTGTACAGCCAGATCACTGTACTTATTTAAAAAATAATCAAACTCTTTTAACATCTCATCAATTTCATCTTTTGTGAAGACTTCAGCTAACTTCGTCCCATATCCCGAAAGATCCAATACTAAATTATCTTGAGTTTTATCTTTTATTTTTAGTATACCATGACTTTCAAGCTGCCGAATGTTATCAAAAATCTCTTCCTCTTCCATCTGAATTTTATTTGCTAAATCCTGCATTTCAATTTTAAAGTTCGCTGTATGCTCATGCAAGCTAAGATTTAGTGCTGTACTTAAAATATTGAAAAATGCAATTTCTTTTGAATGATACCTATCCATTTGCTCACCTTCTTTTTTAATAGATTATATCTTATAGACACCTGTAAATACCAAGACTGCTGGTCCTGTTTTGAAAATATGATTAGTTTCTCTGTTCCATTCTATTGTCAAGTCTCCACCTAACAAGTGAATTAATGCTTTGTTGTCTGTTTTATCGTTTAGTACCGCTGCAACTAATGATGCACATGCTCCTGTACCGCAAGCAAGTGTTTCGCCAGCTCCACGTTCCCATACTCGCATATTTAACTCATCACGTGAGATTACCTCAATAAATTCTACATTAGTTTTCTCAGGAAATTTTTCAAACTTTTCCACTTTCGGCCCAAGCGTAGTAACCGGCGCATTTTTCGTATCTTTTACAAATATTACTCCGTGAGGATTTCCCATAGATACAGCAGTTATATTTATCTCTTCCCCATCTACTACTACCTTTTCATTTATAGCTTTTTCTACTTCACTAACAAACGGAACTTCTTTTGCATTTAATATTGGTTCACCCATGTCCACTCTCACAGTATTTACTATTCCATTTTCATCTATATTTACTTTTGGTATAATAGTCCCAGCCAAAGTTTCTACTTTGAACTCTTTTTTATCGACAACTTTATTGTCATACACAAATTTAGCATAACATCGCATACCGTTACCACACATTTCAGGTTCTGATCCGTCTGGATTAAATATTCTATACTTTATGTCATGAGTCTCCGAATTTAGCACTACTATTAATCCATCAGCACCAATCCCAAAATTTCTATCGCATACTTTCTTTGATAAATCGTTGTAAGATATTTCCGACTCTATCTGTTGTTCTCTGTCATCTACTACCACAAAATCATTTCCTAGACCATGCATTTTTGAAAAATTCATCTTCATTATTAATTCCTCCTAATTTTATATACTATCTTTTTTCTAAAATCCTTTTAAATATTTTTTAATTCTTGATATTTATATATTATTACACCTGCTGCTATTGCTACATTAAGTGACTCCGCTTTTCCGAGTATCGGTATTTTTATAAATTCATTACTATATTCTTCAATTATCTTCGATATTCCCTTGCCTTCATTACCAAAAACTAATGCGTTTTTTATTTTTAGATTCATTTTACGATAATCAATACTTTTTTCATTTAAGGTGCTTGATATTATATTATAGTTTGAGTTTTTTAGATAGGTTACAGCTTCCATTTCATCCATATAAATATAATTTATTTCAAATATAGAACCCATAGTAGATCTTATTACTTTTTCATTGTATATATCTACAGTACCTTTGATCATTATAAAGTTGTTGATTCCAGCTGCTTCTCCCGTACGTATAATTGTCCCTAAATTCCCTGGATCTTGTACCTTATCCAATACAATTATGTCATTTGCCATCACTTGTTTGGAAAAGTCATTGTATCTGCAAATACTTATTATTCCTTGAGAGTTTTCTTGGCTACTTACTTCTTTAAACAAATTAGTTTTTAATACAATGCAAGTATTTAAATCATAAAAACCACAATTGCTATACTGATCTTCATTTTCCTCATCAATTACATAATAAGCTACATTGTCAGTATATTCTAGTATTTTTCGCCCTTCTGCAAGAAAAAGCTGCTCTTTTTCTCTGAATTTTTTCTCTTTTAGCTTTTTTAATTTTCGAAAAAAAGCATTGTTTTTACTTTCAATTTTAATCATCAGCTATTAATCCTTTAAGTTTTTTCCCGGCTAACATATGAAAATGTAAATGGTATACTTCTTGTCCGCCCCATTCATTACAATTGGTAATAACTCGATACCCATCTTCTGCTACTCCTAAATCTATCGCTGTCTTCTTTATTGCCAAAAATATTTTACCTACTAATTCGGCATCTTCATTTGTAATATAATTTATATTTGTGATCTCTTTTTTTGGCAAAAAAAGTAAATGAATTGGTGCTTTTGGATTTATATCTTTGAACGCTATTAGATCTTCATCTTCATATACTATATCCGCAGGTATCTCTTTATCTATTATTTTTTTAAAAATAGTTTTCATTTTATAATTCCTCCTCTATACTATCCTTCTATCTTATCCACTCGTCTTTGATGTCTGCCACCTTCAAATTCAGTAGTTAGAAATGTCTCTACCATTGCAAGAGCGAGCCCTATCCCTAATACTCTCCCCCCCATTGCTAACACATTTGCATTATTGTGCTCTCTTGTAAGTTTTGTAGTAAATATATTGTGGCAAAGCGCAGCTCTTACGCCTTTTACTTTGTTAGCCGCCATAGATATGCCTATCCCTGTACCACATATTACTATGCCGTACTTTGCCTCTCCTGATACAACGGCCTCTCCTACTTTTTTTCCGTATTCTGGATAATCTACCGATTCACTATTATTTGTCCCCAAATCCAAGACTTCATAACCATTTTCCATAAGGTAATTTTTTATTTCTTTTTTTAATTCATATCCACCATGATCTGCTCCTAATGCTATTTTCATATATATTTCCTCCTATAATTTTTCAAATTTATAAAACTTCCTCAAAATAAGGACAACATAACAAACTTTCTCTTTTCCTAAGATTATAAATACTTTTAAAAAAAAGTCAAGAAAAAGTAGGTTTTCGGCTTCCTATTATTTTAATTTTTCTATATCTTCTATACTCAAAGCAGTAGCTTGTATTATAAGTTCAATATTAATTCCATTTTTCAATAAATTTTTAGCTATTAATATTTTTTCCTCTTTTTTTCCTTGCTCTAATCCTTGTTCTAAACCTTGCGCTAATCCCTGCGCTAATCCCTGCTCTAATCCTTGCTCTAATCCTTGCTCTAATCCTTTTTTCTCAGCTGTTTTTATTGCCATCTCTTCGTCTCGTAACCATTTTAATCTAGCTTCATAGTTTTCTCTCTCATCATAAGTAAAACTCATATTTTCCAGTAACTCGACTGCTTTTTTTATTGTATTTACCTCTTCTAATTCCTTCGGTAACTTTTCTGTACTATAATATCCAGCTTTTTTCAAAAAGTTTACCCATTTGTCTAGC
>CAZDNU010000017.1:0-2232 GCA_964506865.1 uncultured Fusobacteriales bacterium
CGTTTCCAATTCGGCTGAAAATTCTAACAATTCCTCTACTTTACGAAAATATGCTAAGACATGTACCTCTTCTATTGTCTGTATTTCTATACCAGGTACAAAAAACAAATTAGCTTGTTTTGCTTTTTCCATTATTACTTTACTGTTTCTAGCGCTATTGTGATCTGTTATAGAAAAAATCTTTATATTATTTTCAAGCAATCTTTCTATTATATTATCTGCTGTCATCAAGAGATCTGCACATGGTGATAAAACAGAATGAATATGTAGATCTAGTTTATATTTCATTTATCTTATGCCTACTTCGTACAATTTCCCTGTGATTATAAAGCTATTCATCTTGGTTTTTAAAACAGCGATCCCCTCTTCTTTTGCCTTTTCCAAAAAAGTTTCATTTGGATCACGTCCTTCAGAAACGACTATTGCTTTGATATCAAGCATGGATGCGACAGCTACTACATTCATATTGGTATGCACTGTTATCCACAAAGAGTTGGCTTTAGCTCTTCCCATTACCTCGCTCAAAAGATCACATACATATCCATATTCTATGTTTTCCTCCATATTTTTATCTACTAGTACTTCCAAACTTAAGTTTTCTACTATTTCATTCAACTTCATACACAACAAGCTCCTTTCTTTATACACATCAATATATACATACATTGCTCAAAAAAATAATCTGAAAAAGAAACTAAGCCCTTCTCATAAGTTCTAATATTATTTTCTAATAAATCCAATTTTCTAATTTTGAAATCATCATGTAGTATATTTTTTAGTGTTTGCAATTTTTGCTTCACTATAGCTATAATCTGTTCTTTGTCATCTTGATAATATAGGGCAACCAATAAATTTTCTACATTTTCCAACAAATCCAATTCTTTTCCTCTAACCTCTTCTTTTAACTCTTCACATCTTAGTCCCATCTTTCTCACTTCCCTTTTTATTTATCTCCTTATATATAATTTTAACATTTTTTTTTCGATTTTTCAAAAAATATTGCGATAATTTTAAATTTATTATATAATATAGATTGATTTTTAAAATTTTTACTATAATTAGGAGGATACTTATGCTGAATTCAACATATAGAACTGAACTATTAATAGGAAAAAATGCTTTAGATATTTTAAAAAATTCCCATGTTGCTGTATTTGGTATAGGAGGAGTAGGCTCCTTTGCAGTAGAGGCCTTAGTTCGTACAGGGATAGGCAATGTCACAGTTGTTGACAAAGATACAGTTGATATCACAAACATAAATCGCCAAATTCACGCAAATTTTAATTCCATAGGCAAAGACAAAACTTCTCTAATCAGAGAGCGAGCTTTAGAAATAAATCCAAATTTAAACATAAACTGCTATCAAACTTTTTTTAATGAAAATTCATATCCTGAATTTTTCGAATCAAAATTAAAATATGATTATGTAATAGATGCTATCGATACTATAAAATCAAAATTATTTTTGATTCAATCAGCACAAAACAAAGGTATCCCTATCATTAGCTCCATGGGTATGGGAAATAAATTGAATCCTCGTAAAATAGAAGTTAGTGATATTTACAAAACTTCTGTATGTCCTTTAGCACGTATAGTTCGAAAGTATGCCCGTAGAAACCGAATTAAAAAACTAAAAGTTGTATATTCCAAAGAAGAACCTATTAAAATCAAAAATAATACTCAAGAAAAATTGGTCGGAAGTATGATGTTTGTGCCCTCTTGTGCAGGTATTACTATGGCATATGAAGTAGTTCGATCAATATTGAGTGATCGAAATGATTAGTCTAATTGCTGCAGTCGCCCCAAATAACATTATCGGTAAAAATGGTACTCTACCTTGGAATATCCCTGAAGATATTGCTTTATTCAAAGAAATAACTACAGGCCATAAAGTTGTTATGGGTAAAAATACTTTTAAATCAATAAAAAAAACTCTGAAAAATCGACAAAATATTATAATCAGTTCTAAGCTTATAAGTAAAGAAAGTATCAAAGTTTTCTCTGATTTTCATAGTTTTTATGATGTTTATCATACCTATTCAGAAGAAATTTTCATTATAGGAGGACAGCAATTATACTCCACTGCCTTACCTTTTGCAAAAAAATTGTACATATCACATATCAAAACTAATTATACAGGTGATACTTTTTTTCCTGAAATCAATTATAAAAATTGGGACATTGAGTTTGAAAAAAATTATAAAGGCTTTCTGTTTCGAATATATAAGAAAA
>CAZDNU010000018.1:0-2336 GCA_964506865.1 uncultured Fusobacteriales bacterium
ATGCCAGTCCTGTATCTGTAGTATGTTCGTTAGAGTCTTTTTCGAATATATACAATAAAAAATATAAAATAATAGTTTTGGGAGATATGCTTGAATTAGGAAAAGAATCAAAAACAATGCATGAAGATTTATATAATACTCTTGAGAAAATTAAATATAACGAACTTTATTTATATGGTAAAGAGATGTATCATCTGTATAAAAGATTTAATGATAAAAAACTATCAAATGTTTATTATTTTGAAAAAAAAGAAGCGATAAGTGAAAAAATAAGAGATATAAAGAAATCTAAGGTAATATTTATAAAAGGATCTAGAGGAATGAAATTGGAAGAAATAATAAAATAATGGAGGAGAAATTATGTTATACTACTTGTATGAAAAACTTTTTGAACAACTATCATATTTAAGAGTTTTTAGATATATAACAATACGATCGTTAATAGCGTTTATTTTGGCTTTTGTGATTGTAATTATTTTAGGAAAACCATTTATTAATTTTCTAAAGAAACGAAAGTATACAGAAGAAATAAGAGAATTAGGACCAGAATCACATTTTTCGAAAAAAGGTACGCCTACCATGGGCGGGGTATTAATAGTAAGTTCTATCATAATAACTACCTTAATAGCCGGAAATTTAAGTAACAAGTTTACTTTGATGTTGCTTGCAATAACTGTATTGTTCAGCGGAATAGGATTTACTGATGATCTTTTGAAATGGAGCGGAAAGGATAAAAAAGGACTATCAGGTAAAAAGAAAATACTGGGTCAGATAATAATAGCGATATTAACATGGATATTTTTGATGAAATTTCCACTTCATTCAGAAGGGGTAGGAAACATTACATTATCACTTATAAATCCTTTGCTTAAAGATAGCTACTTGTATATAGGGGCAGGACTTTATTTATTGTTTATAGGCATACTTCTAACAGCTACATCAAATGCAGTAAATATAACCGACGGGCTAGATGGATTGGTAATAGGACCTGTGATGATTACAGCTTTTATACTGGGGATAATAGCATACCTGACAGGTAGAGTAGGAGATAGTGCATATTTAAACTTATATTATATAGAAGGAGCTTCTGAAATTGTTGTATTTTTAGCCACCTTAATAGGAGCCGGGCTTGGATTTTTGTGGTATAATTTTTATCCAGCTCAAATATTTATGGGAGATACAGGATCATTGACTTTGGGAGGGATATTAGGAGTAGTATCTATATTTTTAAAGCAAGAGCTATTACTTCCAATAATAGGTTTGGTATTTGTAATAGAAGCAGGGTCAGTAATATTGCAAGTAGGTTCTTACAAGACACGGAAAAAAAGAATTTTTAAAATGGCACCAATACATCATCATTTTGAAATAGAAGGACTTCCTGAGACCAAAGTTACAATAAGGTTTTGGATAATATCATTGCTTTGTGGTATAATAGGTCTAATTATCCTAAAACTTAGATAAAGACCCAAAAGGAGTGTACAGTAAAAAGACTAGGTGCTTTCAAGTGAGCTGAAGTGTTGGTTTTAGAGAGCCCGCACGAGGATAAAAAGAAAGGTGGTGTTTTCGTTATCACAATCTTATAAAGATTTTGCTAACGAGCTTATCATGAAAAAAGGTAGAATGAAGAAGCGACTAATAATGATTTTGATATTGTTTTCTGCGATAATTATTTCTACTGTAATTGCGATGTTATATTTCAACCTTGTAAAGACTATTCTAGGATTTAATAACGTAATACTCGAATCAAATAAAAAAATAATAAAACAAATGCTTATCACGGAAAAAGCAGAAGCGAAAGAACTCATACTATCAATAAATGGTTCTGTATTAAAGAAAACTAAAGATAAATTAGAAGCTTTTGTAAACAAAGCATCAAAAGAAAATAACCATGCATTATTGGAGCTTTTTTCCAAAACGATAGATAGTGAATTTAAATTTTTGGAACTGGAAATAATGGAAATAGTAAATAAAACAGAGTTCAAATGGGGAATAGAGTACGGTGAACGAGCAGTATTGGAGAAAAAACTTAGCCAAGATAATATGTTTTTGGGATTTTTAGTATATAATAGAGACGAAGAAAATCCTTTGAAAATGGGAAAAATTAAAGAAAGTGGAATAACTCGTCTTCTTTTGGATTCTAGAGGTGAAAGTAGAGTATATTATTCTGAAATACAGCCTAATAATACGCTATATGTAGGGATGATAATCTATGATGAAGATAAAAATTATTCTGGTTACCTAATAAGTAAAATCAACTTAAAAAAAGTACTGAACCAGCTTTTTAAGGGAATAGAGCTAGGGGCAGAACGGGCTTTTTATATTATTAGTGATAGATC
>CAZDNU010000019.1:0-6719 GCA_964506865.1 uncultured Fusobacteriales bacterium
GAGAGTTTTTTAATACATATCCTGATAGAAGTTATGATGTGGGAATAGCAGAGGAACACGCGGTGACTTTTGCTGGAGGATTGGCAATCAAAGGAAAGACTCCAGTAGTAGCAATTTATTCTACATTTTTACAGAGAAGTTATGATCAGATGATACATGATATTGCTATTTTAAACTTGCCAGTAGTATTTGTATTGGACCGAGCAGGGATAGTAGGTGAAGATGGAGAAACACATCAAGGGATATTTGATTTAAGTTACTTGGGTAGTATACCCAACTTCACAGTAATAGCACCCACAAATAAAACTGAGCTTGAAAAAGCACTTGAATTCGCCGTTGGACGCAAACAAGGACCAATAGCTATTCGAATACCTAGAGCAAAATCTTATGAAAAATTGAGGTTTGAAAACTTAGAATATGGCAAATGGAATGAAGTAAAACAAGGAAAAGACGTACTTATACTAGCTGTAGGATCTATGGTACAAGAAATTATAGAGATAGATGAAGCATTAAAAAGAGAAAATATAGACGCTACAATTGTAGCTGCAGCATTTGTAAAACCGCTAGATGAAAAATATTTACTTGAAAATCATGAAAAATACAGTAGAATAATAAGTGTAGAAGAGAATGTATTGAAAGGAGGCTTTGGAAGTAGCGTAATAGAGTTTTTTAATGACAACAAAATATCAAAACCTATTGAAAGAATAGGTATACCGGATTGCTTTGTACCTCATGGATCAAGAGAAGAATTAATGATAGAGTTGGGTCTAAAGGGGCAAAGTTTGGAAGATAGGATAGTAGGAAGAAGGGATTAGTATGTTGAATGAACTGGATAAAATGCCCAGAGTGTTTATTGAAAGTCTTTTGTCGCATCCGGTAATACAAAAACTAAAACTTGTAGATGATAAAGGGATAATAGTATCAACACATACCTATGATGTACTGAAAATAGCTTTGAAAAAGATAAATCGAGATTACTTGGGGGATCTGAAAAAAGCCTCACAGGATATTGACTTCTTTGCGATATTGGTAGGAATCATAATTCATGATACAACAAAAGCAACATTAAGATTAAATGAATCAAACCTATCACATAGTATTGTTATGAAAAAATATCCAGAAGTAGTAGAAGAAGAGGCGGACTTTATTTTGAAAGAGATAGAGGATACAGTAAATTTAAAAATAAAGCCTGAGGTAAAAGAGAATATAAAGCATATAGTAGTATCGCATCATGGTAGATGGGGAAAGATACACCCGAAGACTTTAGAAGCAAGGATAGTACATGAAGCAGATAAGTATTCTGCTATGTATCACAGGATAACTCCTATTGGAGCCAAGAGAATAGTAAAAATGATGTCTGAAGGGTTTCGTAAAGAGGAGATAGTAAAAATGACAGGATACACCGAAGGGATAATAACAGACAGACTTAGAAGGGCAAAAAAAGAGCTAAGAGTAAAAAGTAATAGAGACTTGATAAAGTATTATCAAAGAAAGGGAGGAATTCCTGATGGCGATCAAATTTTTTCCCGTAGAATCAAAGAAACGCAGAAGTTAATAAAAAAAGTTGATAGCATAGGTTTTGAAGAACTTATATTGGAGATAGACATAATAAAGCATCTTGTAGCAGAAGATATATTTGTTTTAGAGACGTAAGTGTTATTGGTTATGAGTTTAATGTTAAACTCATAATTTATAATACTTAAAATTGGAGGAGCATACTAATGAAAGAAAGATTGGATGTACTTTTAGTAAAAAAAGGCTTTTTACCTACACGAGAAAAAGCCAAAAGAGCAATAATGGCAGGACTGGTAATTGTAGATGACAAGAGAATAGATAAGGCGGGAACGCTTGTAGAAGATGAAGCAAGCATAAGACTCAAAGGAGATACCTTGAAATATGTAAGTAGAGGTGGCCTAAAACTTGAAAAAGCTATTAAAGTATTTGAAATAGATATGCAGGAAAAATTTGTGCTGGATGTAGGAGCTTCAACAGGAGGTTTTACAGATTGTGCTCTTCAAAATGGAGCGCAATATGTGTATAGTGTAGATGTTGGTACAAATCAGCTGGATTGGAAATTGAGACAAAATAGTAGCGTAAAGTCTTTGGAAAATATGCATATAAAAAACTTAAAAAAAGAGGATTTGGACAATAATAAAGTAGATATTATAGTAATAGACGTTTCTTTTATATCACTTACAAAGGTATTATCATATTTATCTCAATTTTTAAAAGAGGATGGGAAATTAATAGCTTTAATAAAGCCGCAGTTTGAAGTTGGAAGAGAAAATATAGATAAAGGTGGAATAGTAAAAGATTTTGAGAAACATAAAATGGCAATAAGCCAAGTAATAGGAGAAGCAAATGAAAATAAATTATATTTAAAAGGTTTGGATATCTCTCCAATAACAGGAACTAAAGGAAATAAGGAGTATATATCTTACTTTTCAAAAGAAAATAACAATATAGAGGTTGATTTAGAAGTTTTGATAAAATCTGCAAAAAATATCTAGGAGGAGATTTGTATGAAAATAGGATTAAAAAAGTTATTATTATTAGTTGTAGCATTGATGTTAGGAACTGGTATTTTGTATGCGAATGTATCAAGCCAAGAGTCTGCAGAAGATGCACGAGGTTTTCTGGGGAATATATCAGAGTTAAAAGAATTATCAGATATAATGGATATAATATCAGAAAATTTTGTAGGAGAAAAAGAAGTAAACAAAAAGGATTTACTGCATGGGGCAATAAAAGGTATGATGCAATCTTTGGATGATCCACATTCAACATATTTTCCTGCAAAAGAGATGAAATCATTTACAGAAGATATGAAAGGTGAATATGCAGGAGTCGGAATGGTAGTAAGTAAAAGAGACAATGTACTGACTGTAGTATCGCCGATAGAAGGAACGCCGGCATATAAAGCAGGAATAAAACCGAATGATAAAATAGTAAAAATAGAAGATAAATCGACTTTAGACCTGACAGTAGATGAATGTGTAGATATATTAAAAGGTAAGCCTGGAACAAAAGTAAGTATAACGGTCTTGAGAGAAAACACAGGAAAAACATTTGAAGTGGAGTTAACACGAGCGCTTATAAAATTAAAATACGTACAGCATAAATTGATTGATGGAAAAATAGGTTATGTAAAGGTGACGCAATTTAGCGAAGAGGTATCAAAGGATGTAAGAAAAGCTGTAGAAGATCTTAAAAGCAGGGGAATGGAATCAATGATACTTGATCTAAGATATAATCCTGGAGGATCACTTGGGGAAGCAATAAAAGTATCTTCAATTTTTGTAGAGAAGTCGCCAATTGTGACAGTAAAAGATAAGCATGGCAATGAAGAAAAATATGATAGAATAGGTAAAGCATATACTGACTTTCCTATGATAGTACTTATAAATGAAGGAAGTGCTTCAGCTTCGGAAATAGTATCAGGAGCAATAAAAGACTACTCTAGAGGTCTTTTGCTTGGGGAAAAAAGCTATGGAAAAGGGTCTGTACAAAATTTAGTACCATTGCATGATGGAGATGCAGTAAAACTTACAGTGGCTAAGTACTATACCCCGTCAGGTACAACTATACATAAAAAAGGAATAGAACCTGATATAACAGTAAAAGAACCTGAAGGATTTATACCATTTGATGGATTTATTACAAATGTAGCCAACGAAGAATCTACGACTAAAGGAGCTATTTCAGATAACGATACTGAAGAAAAGGATAAAGAAAAAGAGGAAAAAGAGAAAACAAAATTAGAAGACGAACAATTGAAAATGGCAATAAATGTATTAAAAGGAATAAAACTGTATATGAAATAGAAGTAATATTATTATTGTATTTTGAGTAGACTTTAGGGACTTAGATACAAGCTATCGATAAAACCGGGAGGTGAAAAGCTTTTGGATTATCCAAAAGCAAAAGAATGTTTTACATAATAGGGACCCCAATAGGAAATATGGAGGATATTACTTTTAGAGCAGTAGAAATCCTAAAAGAAGTAGACTATGTTTTTGCAGAAGATACAAGAGTGAGTAAAAAACTTTTGAATAGATATGGCATAGATAAAGTGGTATATCAATATCATGAACACAACAAATGTCATCAAGCAGAAAACATAGTAAATTTACTAAAAGAAGGGAAAAAAATAGGGCTTGTGACTGATGCTGGAATGCCTTGCATATCTGACCCGGGGTACGAAGTAGTAGATCTTGCTCATCAAGCAGCGATAAAAGTAGTAGCAATACCAGGTGTCAGTGCAATGACTACTGCAGCTTCAATAGCAGGGATAAATATGCGACGGTTTGCATTTGAGGGATTTTTGCCGAAAAAAAAAGGTAGACAAACTTTATTGAAAAAGTTAGCAGATGAAGAAAGGACAATGATATTATTTGAGTCACCATATAGAATAGAGAAAACCTTAAAAGACATAAATGAATTTTTGGGAAATCGATATGTAGTGATAACAAGAGAACTAACAAAAATATATGAAGAAGTAATAAGAGGAGAAATAATCGAAGTAATACAACGACTTGAAGAAAAGCCTATAAAAGGAGAAATAGTACTTATAATAGAAGGCAAAAAAAAGTCGAAGAAGGAGAAAAAAAATGAGTATGACTAGCATAAATTGGTATCCAGGGCATATGAAAAAAACAAAAGATATGATTAAAGAAAATATAAAGATAATAGATATCGTACTGGAGATAGTAGATGCCAGAATACCTATAAGCAGCAAAAATCCTGATATAAAAAAGTTAGCTAAAAATAAAAAAAGGATATTATTGTTAAATAAAAGTGATTTAGTAAGCCAAGAAGAGATAGAATTTTGGAAAAAGTATATGAAAAATAATAATTATGCTGATGAAGTCTTAGAAATAAGTGCGGAAACAGGATATAATTTAAAAAAACTGTATAGCGAAATTGATAAAGCGGCTCAAGATAAAATAGAGAAATTGAAAAAGAAAGGGCTGAAAAAGGTCACAGTAAGACTTTTGATAGCAGGGATACCAAATGTAGGCAAGTCAAAACTTATAAATTTATTTGTGGGAAAAAAAGCTACAGGCGTGGGAAATCGACCAGGTTTTACCCGTGGAAAACAATGGGTAAGACTAAAAAAAGGATATGAACTTTTGGATACTCCAGGTATATTATGGCCTAAGTTTGAAAGTGAATCAGTTGGCATTAATTTAGCGATTACGGGATCTATCAAAGACGAAATATTGGATACTGAAAATGTAGCAAAAAAACTAATAGAATTTTTAAAAAAAACAGACAAACTAAATTTATTAAATAAAAAATATAAAATAGAAGAAAGCATGCAAGAAATGAACGATGATGAGATACTTGACTTGATAACTAAAAAATTAGGGCTTATTCAAAAAGGAGGAAAACTTAATATCTCTCAAGGAGCTTTTGCGATATTAAAAGATTATAGAAGTGCAAAGATTGGAAAGTTTGGAGTAGATACTTTGTTGGCAAAAGAATAAGAGCTAATCAAATAAAAGGAGTAGCTTTCAAGTGAGTATATGATTATATATTAAACCTAGAGCATTATTAAGTCCAAGTATAAAAAGCTTGTAATTAGTGGAGAACTTATAAAAAACATATCGTGAAAATCACTAAAGGAGGTGAAAAACTGGGTGTTGATAGGGAACAGCCAGTTTGGACTATGAAAGCAAATAATTTAAGAGTATTGTATTTAAATAATGTACATGCAGCAAAAGAAGAGATAGAAAAAATCGATAGAAATGCACAAGAATTGAAATTATTAACAGAAAAAGCGATATACAGAACTATAAAGATAAGTGATTTGGATGCTAGAGCTGCTAATTTATTGAAGCAAGAAGCGCTTTTGGTAGGGGCGGAAGCAGTGATATCGCCAGAAGTGACGATGTTTAGTGCAGTAAAATCAGACGTGATAATTTTAGGAACGATGCATAATTACAAAAATTTATTTTATACTCTTCAAAACAAAGGTTTTGGATTAGAAAGCATAAGCGATGAGATCAAATCGACTCTTTTGCGTTATGATCAAAATTATCCTATAATGAAAACTAAAAAATATCAATTTGATTTTAGTAATAAAACACATATAATGGGAATACTGAACCTAACTCCAGATTCATTTTCTGATGGAGGCAGCTACATCTCGCCAGATGAAGCACTTAGACGTGCTAAGCAAATGCAAGAAGAAGGTGCTGACATCATAGATATAGGAGCGGAATCATCAAGGCCAGGAGCAAAGCCAATATCAGCAAATGAAGAGTTAAAGCGAATAATGCCTGTCCTAGAAAAACTAACAAAAGAATTGGATATACCGATATCAATAGATACTTATAAATCAGAAGTTGCTGCAGCTACGTTGTCAAGCGGGGCCTGCATAATAAATGATATTACAGGACTAAAAGGTGATAAAAAAATGGCAGAAGTTATATCAGACAATGATGCAATAGCAATAATAATGCATATGCAAGGCACACCAGACAATATGCAGGAAAATCCAGGTTATGACGATATTGTAGGAGATATAATTTTGGACTTGCGTGAAAGTATAATATCAGCTCAGATATATGGTATAAAAAACGAAAATATAATAGTAGATCCGGGAATTGGATTTGGGAAAACGACAGCCCATAACTTGGCAATATTAAAAAAATTACAAGAATTCAAAAGTTTGGGTTACCCTATATTGATAGGAGCTTCTAGAAAAAGTTTTA
>CAZDNU010000020.1:0-1885 GCA_964506865.1 uncultured Fusobacteriales bacterium
TTTTACTTTTGGATGAACCGACATCTGCTTTAGATCCTGAGTATACATCAGAAGTATTAGATCTTATACAAGAAGTACAAAGAGAAGGTATAGAGATTATTTTGGTAAGTCATGAAATGGGTTTTGCAAAAGAGTTGGCAGACTATATATTTTTTATTTCAGAAGGGAAAATACTGTCACACGGACATCCAAATGATGTATTTGATAAAAATAATGAAAATATAAGAGTAAAAAGTTTTTTGGATAAAGTATTGAAACACAATTAGATAGTAATGTAAAGGAATGTGAATTAGATGGACATTACAAAAAAAATATTGAATAGTATAAATGAAGGCGTGTTTACTATAGATGATGAATGGCGTATAACCTCCTTTAATAAAGCTGCAGAAGAGATTACTGGATATAGTAAATCTGAAATAATGGGTCGCTATTGCAGAGAGATATTTAAAAGTAAAAGCTGTGGAGCAAATTGTCCTATGCTAAAGGCTATAGAATCAAATAAAATGGTAGAAAAAGGTGAAATGGAGATATATAACAAGAATGGTGAGATAGTGCCAATAAGAGTAAAAAATTATCCATTAAAAGATGAAGCTGGTGAGGTTATAGGTGGAATAGAATTATTTGAAGATATACGAGAATTAAAAGAATTACGAGATAAATTGGACTTAGGTGAAGAGATTATAGCAAAATCAAAAGAGATGCAGCAAGTCATGGAATCATTATATTATGCAGCAAAAGTAGATAGTACAATATTGATATGTGGAGATACAGGAGTAGGAAAAGAGGTAGTGGCAAATCAGATACAAAAAATAAGTAATAGACATATGGAAAAATTTATTAAAATAAATTGTGGAGCTATACCTCATACTGTAATAGAAGCAGAGCTGTTTGGATATGAAAAAGGAGCTTTTACAGGAGCAAATAGCTCAAAAAAAGGTTATTTTGAATTAGCTGACAAAGGGACTTTATTTCTTGATGAGATAGGCGAACTAGACATGCAGATGCAAGTGAACTTGCTTCGAGTCTTGCAGGAAAAGGAGTTTTATAAAATAGGCGGAGAAAAGCCCATAAAAACTGATGTAAGAATAATAGCAGCCACTAATAAAAATTTGCTAAATGAAGTGAAAGAGGGAAGATTTAGAGAAGATCTGTATTATAGATTGAATGTATTTGCTATAAAAATACCTCCTCTTCATAAAAGAAAAGAGGCTATACCCATATTTGTAGGAGAATTTATAAAAAAGTTTAATAAAAAAATGGGAAAAAATATAAAAAGAGCTAGTAGAGAATATATTGATTTCTTGTTAAAGTACGATTTTCCAGGAAATGTAAGAGAGTTGCAAAATATAATAGAGCATTCTTTTATCAAAAGTAGTGACGAGACTTTAAACTTACCTGACTTGCCGGAAAATTTAAGATGGAATCAAAAAACAAATTTTGTAACAGAAAATAGAAAAGAGGATAAAATACTCCCCTTGGAAGACTTAGAACGAGAGTATATTTTGGGAGTTTTGGACAAGGTAGATGGAAATAAAATGAAAGCGGCAAGGCTTTTGGGGATAGATGTAAAAAAAATTTATAGGAGATTAAAAAAATGGAAGAATATACCAAAATGACATATAGGTCGTTTTGGTATATTCTGTTTTGGGGTGTTTTTTGAATGTATAATTAGAAAATCCCGGAAAATAAAAGGTGAAAAAATTTGCGAGATTGAAAATAACTTGCTAACAGTATAATGAGGTGGTGAAAATGCGGAGACGAGCCAGGTGTGGTTTTAAAATGGTGGGCAATAAGTATATTTTGATGCAGGAGTACCAAAAAGCAATACCTATATTTGAAGATATAATAAAAAACTCAAATGATATAAATGATTATTTCAAGTATG
>CAZDNU010000021.1:0-11414 GCA_964506865.1 uncultured Fusobacteriales bacterium
TATCAGCTGCAGTATTAAGTGATAGATATATTACAGATAGATTTTTGCCTGACAAAGCCATAGATCTAATAGATGAAGCATGCGCCATGGTACGAACAGAAAATGACAGTATGCCAGCTGAACTGGATGAACTGATGCGACGAACTATGCAGTTAGAAATAGAAAAAGAGGCTCTTCGAAAAGAGAAGGATAAAGCATCAAAGGAGAGACTTGAAAAACTGGAAAAGGAGCTGGCAGATTTAAATGAGCAAAAATCTATATTAAAAAACCGTTGGGATGCCGAAAAACATGGGATTACGAAGATAAAAGATATAAAAGAAGAGATAGAAAAAGTGAATTTGGAAATAAATGAAGCAGAGCGAAAATACGACTTAAATAAATTGGCAGAATTAAAGTATGGCAAACTAGCAAACTTAGAAAAGCAACTAAAAGAGGAAAAAGAAAAGGAAGAAGCAAAACAAAATAATACTGAGGCAAAATTGCTAAAAGAAAAAATAAGTCCGGAAGAAATAGCAGAAATAATATCAAAATGGACAAGTATTCCAGTGACAAAACTTGTAGAAGGCGAAAAACAAAAGATATTAAATTTGGCTGAGCACTTAAGTGAAAAAGTAATTGGGCAGGAAAAAGCTGTAAAACTTGTGGCAGATACCATAATTAGAGCAAAAGCTGGCTTAAAGGATCCCAAACGTCCAATTGGTTCTTTTATATTTTTGGGACCTACTGGTGTGGGTAAAACTTATTTAGGAAAACAATTGGCCGAGGAGTTATTTGATTCGGAAGATAATATGATCCGTATAGATATGTCTGAATATATGGAAAAGTTTAGTGTAAGCCGATTAATAGGCTCGCCTCCTGGATATGTAGGCTATGAAGAAGGTGGTCAATTAACTGAGGCAGTAAGACGAAAACCATATTCGGTAATATTATTTGACGAAATAGAAAAAGCACACCCTGAAGTATTTAATATACTGTTGCAACTATTAGATGACGGTCGGTTAACTGATGCAAAAGGGAAGTTGGTGGATTTTAAAAACACAGTAATAATAATGACTTCGAATATAGGAAGCGAATATATTGATGACCAAGAAAAAGTAATGGAAGCTATGAGAGGAAGTTTCAAACCGGAATTTCTAAATAGAATTGATGAAATCATAACTTTTAACCGACTGGGAAAAGAAAGTGTAAAAAAAATAGTCAAACTAATAATTGAAAACATAAATAAGATACTTAAAGAACAAAAGATAAGTATCTCTAGCACTGAAGAAGTGTTGGACTTTATAGCTGAAAATGCATATGATGCTGAGTATGGAGCTAGACCTATAAAACGATATATCCAACGAGAGATAGAAACAAATCTAAGCAAAAAAATATTAAATGGTGAAATTAATGAAGAAAGCAATGTAAAAATGTACCTTGAAAATGGGAAGATAAATTACAAATAATAATAGTTGATGCTAGGAATTTTTTGCCTGGCATCAACTATTTATTATATTGCTAAAACTATAATTATATGCTAAAATATGGGAAACAAATTGAAAGGAATGAGTTTAGTGCAGGGGAAATTTTTTACACCAAAAGAACTGAAAAAATATGGAATGCAGGTTATTTTATTGCCGTATATAGAGATGGGAACCAATGAGATGCGATATAAGATAATAGGTTTATGCAATGGTCGGCAATTGAAAATATCTGAAACAAGTAAACCAATTCAAGCACTGTCAGAGTTAAATAATTATTTTTTAAAATTTTCCGAGAAATTAAAAAATGTAAGTGAGGTTCAGATCAAAAAAGTAGAAGACAATTTATTTACATTAGAAGAACTTATATCAGAGTTTGAAAATAAATTGAAATTAGTAGAAGAGATACCGAATAGAGAATTATTAGAAAAGCTTCCAATGAGAAGCAAAGAAACAAGCAAATCTTTGCTTCATTATTGTAAAATACTAGATATAAAAGGATATTCTAAATTATCAAAAGAAGAAGTAATAAGCAAAATAATAGAAACTTATCTTGAAAATATAAAAGGATAATATAAAAAAAGAGTATATATAATATTGAGAGAGTAAATAAAAAACTCACAATTTGTGAAAAATAAAGATATAATGATTTGGTATTTACATAAAAAAAGGAGATGAAAAAATATGAAAAAATTATTAATGAGTATTTTGGTGGTAGTAGTATTTTTAGGGTGTAGTTCTGCAGATCCATATACCGGAGAATCAAAGGTAAACAATAAAACTAAATATGGTGCAGGTGGAGCAGCAGTAGGAGCAATTATAGGACAAGTAGCAGGAAAGGATAGTAAAGGTACAGCAATAGGAGCAGCAGTGGGGACAGCAATTGGATTAGGGTATGGTACGTACAGAGATAATCAAGAGGCAGAGCTTCGAAAGAGTTTGGAAAGTACTGGAGTCAGAATTCAAAAAGATGGTGAAGATTTAAAACTTATTATGCCAGGGAATATAACATTTGATACAAACAGCTATGAAGTCAAGAGTGACTTTTATAGTGTACTAAATTCCATATCAATAGTTTTAAAAAAATACAATAAAACAAATATAATTGTGACGGGGCATACAGACAGCACAGGCGATTATACATATAATAAGACTTTATCACAGAAGAGAGCAGCAAGCGTTGCAACATATCTTAGAAATCAAGGCATAGGTGCAAAAAGATTGACAATAGTTGGCCATGGACCTGATTTTCCTATTGCAAGTAATGAAACAAAGCAGGGTAGAACTCAAAATAGAAGAGTAGAAATCAAATTAGAAAGAATGGAAAACGTAGAATATTAATAATTATAATTAATAGCATAAAACAGGAGGAAGAGATTTGAAATTTATAAAGCTTATACTAGTAGTTTGTCTTTCTTTGGGAATACTGGGATGTTCCAATGCACCGGTAACAGGTAGAAGGCAATTGATGGTAGTTCCAAATTCTACTATGTTTTCTATGAGTTTTTCTCAATATAACAGTTTTTTAAAAGAAAATAAAATAAGCAAGGACAAAGAAAAAAGAGATCTTGTAAAAAAAGTAGGCAAAAATATACAAAATGCAGTGGAAGCTTACTATAGAGAGATAGGAGAAAGCAGTCATTTAAATGGATATGCATGGGAATTTAATGTAGTAGAAAGTAAAGATATAAATGCGTGGTGTATGCCAGGTGGAAAGATAGTAGTATATACAGGGCTTTTTAAGCTAGCGCAAACAGAGGAAGAGTTGTCAGTGGTAATAGGTCACGAAGTAGCACATGCTGTAGCACGTCATGGTAATGAGCGAATGTCACAGGTATTGCTTACTCAATTGGGGGGAGTTGCTTTAAATGCTGCTTTAGAGGAACAACCGGAAAAAACAAAAGCATTGTGGCTGGGTGTATATGGTGCAGGAGCAAATTTTGGGATAGTATTGCCGTATAGTAGAATACATGAATATGAAGCTGATTATTTAGGTATGATATTTATGGCAAAAGCTGGTTATCATCCATATTATGCAGTAAGATTTTGGGAAAGAATGGAAGAGTATTCAGCAGAAAATAAAAAAAGCTCTATGCCGGAATTTTTAAGTACGCATCCAAGTGGAGCTAATAGAATAGCTAGACTAAAAGAAAAACATTCGGAAGTAATAGAAAAATACTATACGGGTAAATAGAAAAAAATAAGAGAACACGAGCTTATGTAAAACAAAGGTTGCAGAGTTCTGCAACCGACTAAACTAAGAAAATAAAAAGGGAGGCAACAAAATGAGAAAAATATTAATTTGTATTTTAGGGATTATGGCGTTATTTATGTTAGGTTGTGGAACTGGCACTACTACTGATAACGAAGTGGATTATGTGGTAGAGGTAAGCGACTTAAACGGAACTTTAGTAGAAGGTGCCACAGTGGAACTGGTGAATTTGGATACTGGAGATACTTATACTAAGATAAGTGATCAAAACGGGAGAGCATTATTTGAAGGCATAGATAGTGAGAGTAGTTACAGTCTTACTATAGTAATGGCAGATTACCCAACTTTTAATGCTACAGTATCACCTGACTCTACAGGTGTCGAAGTAATACTCCAAGGTACAGGAGCACCGGAAACAGGGTCATCACTAACTATAGTAAATAAATCAGAAAATACAGTTCTTTATCCTGATTGGTATATAGACTATCCATCAGATGATTCTATATATGATTTTGCACCTGATGCAGTAGGAGATGATTGGGGATTACTATCTGGTAATTATTCTCAAAATCAAGTAGTGCCAGAATCAACATATTATGTCTATTTTATTTATGATGGTATAAATGAAATATTTAGGTCTACAGAACCTGTGGTAGTAGAAGAAGGAGAGCATATAGTATATGTAATAGATGAGGAAGCGGACGTAGTAACAACAGTAGAAAGTAATAATAGCAACGATAAAAGAGCCAATATATTAGAAACTAAAGATCAATTAAGAGAAATCTTTAAAGCGAAAAAACAAAAATAAAGGTGTGGAGGGAAAAGAATGAAAAAGTTTTTAGTATTAACATGTATTTTACTTGTATTAGCAGGAACAGCGTGTGGAAAGAAAGATGAAGCAAAAAACAGTAATGCAACAAGCAATAAAGAAGTTTTAGAAGAAATAGTAAAAGATGAAAACGTAACAAGTGATGGAAAAGATATTACAACTATTAAGGAAGAGATAGAGAAAAAAGCAGCTGAATCAGATAAGGAGAAAACACCGTCAGAAATGGAAGCTGAGGCAGAAAAAGAACAAAAAGCAGAGGAAACAAAAGATGAACTAAGAGAGATATTTAAAAAGAAAAAACAGAAATAGAATAGTTTGTTATAATGAAAGAGGCTGATTACAGCCTCTTTCATTATAACAGTTGCTTTGGTGAGATATAGTGGATAGCCTAAAATAGGAAAGAGAGCGGTGACAGTGAATGATTGCAATTTTTATATATTTAATAATTAATTTAATGATTCCGGTTTTAATTTTTACTATATTTTATTTTATATGTAAAATAAAAAGCAAAGTGATAAAGGGGACAATATTTGCAAGTTTATTATGTGTATGTTTGTACAAAAAAGGCACATATCTACTTATTGCTTTGGGATTGCTTATGTTTGCTCCTATGATTTTAATGGAGTATATCCCTATTAGAGACAATTTAAACAACTTTGATTTTAAATATGATAAAGAAACTAATGGTTATAAAATTGAATTATATAATGGTTCACTTAAAAATATCATATTACCAAGAAAGTATAATGGGAAATTAATTACTGTTATAGGAGCATGTGCTTTTAATTATAGAACAAGAGGAGAATCTTGGTTTGGGCAGCTTAAAGGAGTTAAAATTCCAAATGGTGTTGTTAAAATAGAGGCACATGCTTTTTCTGATAATTTAATAAAAAAAGTAAAAATTCCAGACTCTGTAAAAGAAATAGAAGTAAGTGCTTTTACCTGGAATTCATTTAAAAAACAAGAAGATATACGACTAGGGAAGGGTTTTAAAAATTATTGGATAATAAATGAGGAGGGAGTATTGCAAGGTCATATTGGTTTATGTGAAAATTATGATTTAGAAATACCAAATATGGTAAACAACATTAAAGTAAAAACTCTTAAAGGAGACTTTTTTTTACCTTTCAAATTTAACTCAGTTAAAATAGGCGAAGGTATAGAGATAGAAAATGGATATGGTTTTGAAACTTATTATGAAAAAATTGGAAGAAAAGCAGGCATCTATAAAAGAAGAGAAAATGGATGGGTGACTAACTGATATAGTAGAAAATACTTAATATATAGTCTGGAAAATAATTTCTGGAAACTAGAGTAATAAGTAAGTTTATGGAAAATATATTAATAAAAAATTACTTGACTAAATCAAGATATTAGTATATAATCATCTTGTAAATTAAATAAACTTATCAAGAGAGGTGGAGGGACTGGCCCTGTGAAACCCGGCAACCTATACAATGTGTATGTGGTGCTAAATCCTGCAATTTTTTGAGAGATGAGAAAATTATTGTTACTATGACATCTTTCGCAGATGTCTTTTTTTTATGATTTTCTAAATTTACACATATTTTGATAGAAGTATAGACGTAAGTTTGAGATTATTTTGATTATCGCAATAAAAGCAAAATAAAAAATATTTATCAGGTGCCGAAAGGCATAACGAGGAAGTTGGGTGAGAATCCCACACAGCCCCCGCTACTGTATTGCTGACGAGAGACTAATTAGCCACTGAAAGAATAACTTTTGGGAAGGCAGTCTTGAGAATGAAGCTAAGTCAGAAGACTTACCTGGTATATAAATAAAAAACCAACTTCGGTGGGAAGGATGTGATATTTTATGGGTTTGATTATGATCCGCTCCTTAATGTGATGGTGTATTAAATTTATATCAAAAAAAACTTAGGGAGGATAAAAAATGAAAACAGCAGTAATAGGATTTCCGAGAATTGGAGAATTTAGAGAGTTGAAAAAAGCAACGGAGGCTTACTTTAAGAAGAAAATCACACAGAATGAATTACAGAAAAAAGCTAAAGAAATAAGAAAAAAACATTGGGAGCTACAAAAAGAAAATGGAATTGATTTCATTAGTTCAAATGATTTTTCATTTTATGATAATTTCCTTGATACGTGCGTTATGTTTGATCTAGTAGAAGAAAAATACAAGTTAGATAAGCTAAGTGAATTGGATCAATACTTTGCCATGGCACGTGGATATCAAAATGATGGGATTGATTTGAAAGCTTTTCCTATGAAAAAGTGGTTTAATACAAATTATCATTATGTGCTGCCAAAAATAGATAAAAATAAAACTATGAATTTAAACAGCGAAAAAATATTAACAGAGTATCTAGAGGCAAAAGAGCTTGGAATAGAGACAAAACCGGTAATAATAGGATTGTTTACTATGGCAAAATTGCTTGATATTGATTTGGAAAGCAGCCAATACATTGAAATGAGAAAAATGTATATAAACTTGCTTGAAGAATTAAATACTGCAAAAGTATCATGGGTACAAATTGATGAACCGTATTTAGTAATGGATATAAATGAAAAAGAGAAAGAAAAAGTCATTGATTCATATAATGAGATTTTATCAAATAAGTATAGCGTAAAGGTGATATTGCAGACATATTTTGGTGATATACGAGATATATATGAAGAAATAATGAAAATTGATTTCGATGGAATTGGATTGGATTTTGTAGAAGGAGAGAAGACGCTTGAATTAATCAAAAAGAGTGGCTTTCCAAAAGATAAGTTATTGTTTGCAGGAATAGTAAACGGAAAAAACATATGGAAAAACGATTATAAAAAAAGTTTGGAAATACTAGAAAGTTTACCAGTACTAAAGAAAAACATTGTCTTAAATACAAGCTGTTCACTGCTGCATACCCCATTTACTATTGAAAATGAGATCAAAATGAAGGACAAGTATAAAAAACAATTTGCATTTGCAATAGAAAAACTAACTGAATTAAATGAATTGCGTGAAATAATAGCAGGAAATGAAAAAATATTTGAAAGAAATCAAAATATCATAAATGAACGAAAAAATGATAATAAATATTACTTTGAAGAAATCAGAAAAATTGTTAATGAAATAAATAAAAATGATTATAAACGAAAAGATGACTTTTTTTCACGTAACAAAGTTCAAAGGCAAAAATATAATTTGCCAGACTATCCAAGTACTACAATTGGATCTTTTCCTCAGACAAGTGAGATAAGAAAACTTCGAAAAGCGTATAAAAATAAAAATATATCATATGATCATTATACATCTGCCATTACCGAAAAAATGAAATTTTGGCTGGACTTACAAGAAGAGATTGGCTTGGATGTATTGGTACATGGGGAATTTGAGCGAAATGACATGGTGGAGTATTTTGGAGAAAATCTAACAGGATTTGTGTTTACTGAAAATGCTTGGGTACAGTCTTATGGGACGAGAGCTGTAAAACCCCCAATTATATTTGGTGATATAAGACGGGAAAAAGATTTTACAGTTGATTGGATATTAAAAGCAAAAGAGTATAGTTCCAAAGAAGTAAAGGGGATGCTTACAGGACCTGTTACTATACTAAATTGGTCATTTCCAAGAGAAGATATGGCAGCTAAGGATATAGCTTATCAGATAGCTTATGCCATAAAACAAGAAGTAATGGATTTGGAAAAAAGTGGGATCGGTATTATACAAATTGATGAGGCGGCTCTAAGGGAAAAGATGCCCCTTAGAAAACAAGACTGGAATGAAAAATATCTTGACTGGGCAATTAAATCATTTCGATATGTATGTGCTGACGTACGTGCAGACACTCAGATCCATACGCATATGTGTTATAGTCAGTTTGGAGATATAATAGAAGAGATAAAAGCAATGGATGCAGATGTAATAACTATTGAAAGTGCAAAATCTGACTTAGAAATGTTGGATATACTTAGTGAGAATGGATACGAAAAAGAGATAGGACCTGGACTATATGATATACATTCACCAAGAATACCTTCTGTGGAGGAATTTAAGGTGAATATAGAAAAAATGAGTAAAAAAATTTCAAAAGAGAAGCTTTGGATAAACCCTGATTGTGGATTGAAAACAAGGGGCGAGCAAGAAACAGTAGAGAGCTTGAAAAATATGGTGGAAGCAGCAAAACAATTGAGATAATTATTAGATTAGGAGGCGGTGTTAACCGTCTCTTTTTATATATTTTTGGAAATAGTTCAAACTTATGATATAATGTAGAAAAAATGAGAGGAGAAAAACTATGCAAGAAATCAATTATATTGGATTTATCATAATATGTATATTATTTGGAATGTATTTTTTCTTAATGCTGTATCGCTTAAAAATAGGGAAAATAAATAGAAATATCAATTCAAAATTAGAGAGTCGAAAGAAATTTTATGTAAACATGTTTTTAAATAAAAGCAAAGTAGATGTTAGCGATAAAGGTGATGAAGAAAGATACGGTATTGCACGCAAAATAATAAAAAATAGATTACATTTTTATAGGCTTTGTTCACTTATGATTATATTATTAATTAGCATAACTTATATTTTCTCATTTTATGAAGAAAAAAAAGTATATTACCGTGGAACCGAGGATGCCAAACTATATAAAACTAGATTAAAAAATTTGAAATCAATAGCAGAAATAGAATCAAAAACAAATACTAGATATAATGCTCGTGAAGGAAAAAATATTTTAAAAGAGATAAAAAAAATGGAAGAAAAATTAGAAAAAAATTACAAAGAGTTTCAAATGCAAAGAGAATTTACTGTTATAATTGACCCAGGACATGGTGGACGAGATCCGGGGGCAGTACGCAAAACTACCTATGAAAAAGATATTGTGCTAGAGATAGCAAAGGATATTCAAAGTGTATTAGAGAAAAAGAAAATCAATACAATACTAACAAGAAATACTGATTTAGCTCTTAATAATTTTGAACGAGTAAAGAGTAGTCTAAATATTCATGATTTTGTATTTGTATCACTGCACATAAATACTTGGAGAAGCAAAAATGTAAGTGGCTTTGATATCTTTTATTATTCTGGGAAAAAAGGAAAATTTCATCATGAAGACAGCAAACGATTTGGTGAAATAGTGTATGGTAGTTTAAGTCAACAGAATATGATTAAAAATAGAAATATTCGGGATGCAAATTTTGGTATAATAAAGTATATGAATGCTGTAGGACCGTCTTTATTAATTGAAATGGGATTTATAACAAATGACAGTGACTATCAAGTGTTTGTAAATCTACCAAAAAGAAAAGAATTTTCTAGAAAATTGGCAGAAGCTTTAGAGCTTTATGCAAATAATTTTTATGTAGAAAAAGAAATAGAGAATCTAGGTGAAGAAACTAAATAAAAAACAAATGAATTGGAAAGGAATAAAAAATGATTAGTAAATGTCCATTATGTAAAAGTGATGCGAAATTTTTTGAGAAAACGGAAAATCGACTATATTATATATGTACGTGTTGCAAAGGTATATTTATGGATGAAAAAGATAGAGTCAATCCTGAAGAAGAAAAGAAAAGATATGAACAGCACAATAATGATGTGGAAGATGAACGATATCAAAATTTTGTGTCTCCTATTACAAATTCTGTATTAAATGATTTTGGAGTTAAAGATAAAGGTCTTGACTTTGGAGCTGGAACGGGACCGGTAATATCAAAAATATTAGAAGACAATGGATACCAAATAAAGCAATATGACCCATATTTTCATAATTTCCCAAACTTACTAAAACAACAATATAATTATATTGTTTCATGTGAAGTGATAGAGCACTTTTACAATCCGGATAAAGAATTTGAGCTACTAAAAAGCCTACTACTTTCAGGAGGGAAGTTATACTGTATGACAGATATTTATAATTCGAGCATAGATTTTAAAAAATGGTACTACAAGGAAGACGAAACCCATGTTTTTATCTATCAAGCAGAGACATTTGAGTGGATAAAGGAGCATTATAATTTTTCGGATATGCATATTGATAATAGGTTGATAGTATTTACCAAGTAAAATAGAAAACTGTGATAGAAACGAGATCAACTCTTCTTTAATTTATAAAATATAAAGGTAGAGTCTTATTAATATTTTATGTTTGATGTAGAAAACTGTATTTCGCCAATATCAAGCATAGCGTTAATAAGCGAACAGGCTTTATATTCTTTGATATCACTTAGCAAAATCTTACGCTCCGAGACAACCCCTTGTTCTAAAAGTGATTGGCGCTTAGTTCCATTTAATAAAAATGTACTAGGTGTATACCAACTTTCACCATCAAAAAATACAATATTGGCAAAATAAGTATCAGTTACGAAGTTGTGTTTAATGATTAAAATATCATCACAACTTTCTCTTTGAGTGTATAGATGCTCTAAATCACTCCGATTAGCGTACTTATAACTATAATCAATGTTGTCAGAGTGTACTATTTTTAAAGAATTAACTTTTTTTGGGATATATGGATTTATACTAGTATCAATTACCCCATTTTTATCATATACTATCCTAAATTTATACAGGGAATTGTCTAAATTAGAAGGTATTTCTATGAAGTTTTCTAAACTCAAAGGATTTTTTTGACTGAAAAAACTAGCTCTTGTAGCATTAAAACGTTTATTGTGCAAAGAAAGATTAGATATCTTTTTATTTTTTATCTTAATAGTTTCTATAAATTGGCACATATATTTTATCCTCCATTTCTTTATACTCTTTTTTTGGGTCACTATAAACGGTGATACCGCCCCCGCTTTTAAAAGTGAAAACACCATTATTATTTTCTATAAAACGTATCATTACACCACTATCTAAATTTTTGCCGTCAAAATACCCGGTAATGCCAGTATAAAATCCACGATTGTATATTTCGGCTCGTTTGATAATAGATAGGGTT
>CAZDNU010000022.1:0-1980 GCA_964506865.1 uncultured Fusobacteriales bacterium
AGCGAGAGACGGGGGTCGAACCCGCGACATTCAGCTTGGAAGGCTGACGCTCTACCAACTGAGCTACTCTCGCTAATGGTCGGAACAGCAGGATTTGAACCTGCGACCCTCTGCTCCCAAGGCAGATACGCTACCGGACTGCGCTATGCTCCGACTTAAAACCTCTTTTCTTTCAAGGCGAGAATGATTATACAATAATTTCAAAGATTTGTCAACACATTTTTCCATTTTTTTCTTAATTAATTAATTTTTTGCTTTAAAATAATCAAATTCTAAAAATTTTTTATCAGTGTTTAGCTAATTACTAAGACTTATTTTATACAAGGATCAAATACCATATCAAGGTTCCACGTCATCAATCGCAATATCTCTTTACTTTTTATATCCAAACCCGACTCTTCTAAGATACTCAAAAAGTCTTCTACTTGTTTTTTTTCTTTTATAAGTGCTGTAACTATAATTACTTTTTTCGCTTTATCTTCCTCTGTTTTAAAAAAACCTCTAAATAGAGGAATCTCATCTGTCAGTGTTTTATCCATATTGTACCCCTCGAAATATGAAGCTTTTGATATTTCTACACTTTCTAAAGCTAAGAAAATATCATCTTTATAGTTTATATCTATAATCTTTATAAATAGAAATTGCATCCTTATTTTCCCCCTTCATCCATTATCACTCCTGATTTTTTAGCACATATCTCGTACATAACGGTCCAATTATTTCTGTTATTATTGTTGTAATAACAATACATTTATTACTAAAAATGCTATATTCTCTCCTTCAATTCCATATTTCAAATTTTCTACTCCACTTTTAACAACTTTTTGTGTTAATTTTTTTCATTATATTCCATTCTTCATACCTTCTTTCTAAAATTTCATAAAGTTTAACATTACTTTTCTGTTTCTCGGACCATCAAATTCACAAAAGTAAATACCTTGCCAAACTCCCAATACAAGTTTTTTATTACTTACAGGGACAGTTAGTGAGGTACCTAACAAACTAGACTTTATATGCGCATCAGAGTTACCTTCCATATGCAAAAAATTTATATCTGGTATAAGTTTTTCTAAAGCATTTATTAGATCGATTTTTACATGTGGATCTGCGTTTTCATTTATTGTGAGAGCTGCTGTTGTATGCATTACATTTAAATATAATATTCCACTTTCCCAATTGTTTTTTTCTATACAATTCTCCAATTTCTGACTTATATCGATCATTTCATTTTTTAAATTTGTCTTTATTTTTATCTCTTCCATTATTTATCACCTTTTTTAAAAATTTTTGAAAATATTTTTGATTTCTTCAAATGGTATGTCCGAATACAATTTATTTCTAGTCTTTTCATTTTTTACCAAGAGCATTATCCTTGATATTATTTTTAGATACTCTCGCTGTTTTCCTTCAGGTCCACCTATTAAAAATACTGCTCTTACCGGTTTTCTATCTATAGCATCCCAGTCTATACCTGCTTTTGATAATCCTATTATGACAAAAAAATCATCAATATTTGTCAATTTAGCATGAGGAATAGCTATTCCAAATCCTATCCCAGTACTAACCAAATCTTCTCGCTCTAGTATCGCCTCTTCAAAGCTCCTTTTATCTTTTATAATTTTATTTTTATATGCTAATTCTATCATTGTGTTGATTGTATCTTCCATTCTCAAAGTGTCTAAAATTAGTATATTTTCTTCTTTTATGATTTTATTTAAGGTCATATAGTTTCCTCCCATTTACTTGCCTAATGCAAGTTCTCTTAGCTTTTCTATCTGTCTTTCGTTTCCAAGTACCAATAGTTTATTTCCTGACTCCAATATAGTATCATACATAGGATTTATATGCATTTCACTATGTTTTCTTATTCCTATAATTATCAGATTTGTCTTTTGGGGTAACTGTGCATCTTTTAAGCTAAGTTTTTGTAGCGGGCTTTTTTCTGAAATTTCTACTAATTCAAACTTTAATCCCTCTATA
>CAZDNU010000023.1:0-3505 GCA_964506865.1 uncultured Fusobacteriales bacterium
CTATACTTATATATATTTTACATAGTTCTTCAACTTTTTCTGATTTTTTCATAAATTTATAATATTGCTCTACACTTGTTTTTTCTAATTCTTGTCTGAAAAATGAAAAAAATACTATTCTTACTCCTGCTTTTCTTGCTATCTTTATCTCTTCTTGAAATACATTTAAATCAATATTTGTATTTATATATATTTCTTCTTTTGCATTTTTTATTAGCTCCCTTATAAATTTTATACAATTCTTATATCCCTCTACATTTATGTATTTTTTATCTTCTGCAGGTGTATGAATTTTATTAAATTCAGTTTTTAAATATTTTGAATCTTCTTCTAATTGTTTTAATGTTTCATCAAGTAATAATTTTGGATCTTTTGCTATATATGTGGTAGTTTTGCCATCTATAGAGAACACTGCCTTTTTTTCTAATAAATCATTCAAAGTTTTATATACAGAAGTACGTGGAACACCTATGTGTTTCGCAATTTGTGAGCCATTTAGATTAGGTGTTTTTGCTAAATCTATATATACCTTGCATTCCAATTCTGTATAAGAAAATTTTTTCAACTTTTCAATTATATATTCCATTTCAGCTCCTTCCAGCCTTTTTGTTGTTTTAATTATACAACAGTTTTGACGTTTAGTCAAGTTTAATATAAAAAGACAGGCAACAATCTTGAAGATTGTTGCCTGTCATCTAAAAATACTACTTTATTATTTTTTCATCAAATATTTATCAACATTTTCAGCTGCTTCTCTACCTTCCATTATAGCCCATACTACTAGCGACTGTCCTCTTCTCATATCTCCTGCTGCAAATATTTTGTCTCTATTTGTTTGGTACTCTTTTGCACTGACATTTCCTCGTTGATCCAGATCCAAGCCCAGATTTTTTACTAATCCTTCATGCTCCGGATGTACAAATCCTATTGCTAGAAATGCTAAATCTATATCCAAAGTAAATTCACTATGCGGTACTTCTTCCATCACTCTCTTACCTGTAGCTTCATCTATTTTCCATCGAACAGATACCGCCTTAAACTCTTTTAAAGTTTTATTTTCATCTCCAATAAATTCTTTTGTAAGAATATTCCACTGTCTGACATCTTCTTCTCCTTTGCATACACCTCCCAGACATACTTTTGCCTCTTTATGCGAGGTTGAAGTTTTTAGTACCTGAGGAAAATTAGGCCAAGGATTGCTTTGCGGCCTATCCAATGAAGGTTTTTCTAATAGTTCAATTTGATATATATTCTTTGCACCTTGTCGTAATGCTGTACCAACACAGTCAGCCCCTGTATCTCCTCCACCTATTACCAGCACATTTTTGTCCTTTGCTGTTATAGCTTCTTCTTCTAGTTTTTCTCCTGCTAATATCTTATTTTGCTGAGTCAAATAATCCATTGCGTAGTGTATACCTTTTAGTTCCCGACCATACACTGGTAAATCTCTTGCAAGTTTCGAACCTCCTGCCAGCACTACTGCATCATAATCTTTTTCTAGTTTTTCTACCGGATAGTCTACTCCGACATTTGTATTTAAGATAAATTCTATCCCTTCAGCTTTTAATTGTTCTACTCTTCTTTCTACTACCCATTTTTCTATTTTATAGTCAGGTATCCCATATGTCAGTATTCCACCAGCTTTGTTATCTCTTTCGTATACGACTACACGATGTCCAAATCTATTTAGTTGTTGTGCTGCTGCAAGTCCAGCTGGTCCACTTCCAACTACAGCTACCTTTTTTCCAGTTCTTACTCTTGGTGGTTCCGGTTTTATCCAACCTTGTTCCCAACCTTTTTCTACAATGCCAAGCTCTATATTTTTTATCGCTACAGGCTTTTCATTTATTCCCAATACACATCCACCCTCACATATAGCTGGGCATACTCGTCCTGTAAATTCCGGGAAATTATTTGTAGAATGCAATACCTCTAAAGCTTCTCTCCATTTTCCGATATGTACAAAGTCATTCCATTCAGGGCATATATTGTCTACTGGACAAGAGTAATGACAAAATGGAACTCCACAATCCATGCATCTTGCTGCTTGTTTGCCAAGGTATTCTTCTGTCATAGGCTCATAAAGCTCTTTGAAATCTTTCACTCTCTCTTCTACATTTCGTTCCAATCTTTCTTGTCTATCTATTTCCAAAAATCCACCTAGTTTACCCATATTATTTCACCTTCCCTTGCACTAACAACTCTTTATATTTAGGAGCTATCACTTTTACAAACTTAGTAATATTTTCTTCCCATGCTTCAAGTATCATTTTCCCTCTAGCACTGTCAGTATATTTTACATGTTTTTCTATCATAGATTTCAACTCATTTTTTTCAGTTTCTGTTTCGACTTTTTCTTTATTTACCATCATTTTGTTTACTTTTAATTCAAAATCACCATTTATATCATATACATATGCTATTCCGCCACTCATACCTGCTGCAAAGTTTCTTCCAGTTTTTCCAAGCACTACCACTCTTCCACCAGTCATATATTCACAACAGTGATCTCCTGTACCTTCAACTACAGCTTTTACCCCGGAATTCCTTACAGCAAATCTCTCACCTACTACACCATTTAGGTAGACCTCTCCACGTATTGCACCATAAAGTATGGTATTTCCGCCTATAATATTTTCTTCCGGTTTAAATGTTGCATTTTTAGGTGCTTTTACTATTATTTTCGCTCCAAATAACCCTTTTCCAATATAGTCATTTGCTTGTCCTTCTAACTTATACGTTATTCCCTGCATTCCAAATGTTCCAAAACTTTGTCCTGCATAACCTGTAAAATTCAAAGTTATAGTATCATCAGGTAAGCCTTCTCCACCAAATCGTTTTGCTATTTCTCCGCTAAGCATAGTACCTACAGTTCGATTTGTATTATATATTGGCATATCAATGAGTACTTTTTCGCTTCTTTCAAGTGCTGGCTTAGATTTTTCAATTAACTCTCTGTCCAAAATATTATCGATTCCATGGTCTTGTGCTTGTACACATTTTTTAGCTATTCTGCTTGGAAGTTTTGCTTGATATAGTATATTAGAAATATCTATTCCATTACCTTTCCAGTGATTTATAGCTTCATTCATTTCAAGCAGCTCTGTTTTCCCTATCATCTCATCAAGCGTCTTAAATCCTAGTTCTGCCATTATTTCTCGCATCTCTTCTGATAAAAATTTGAAAAAGTTTACTATATATTCTGATCGTCCCACAAACTTTTTACGCAGCTCTTCATTTTGAGTAGCGACTCCTACCGGACACATATTTGTGTGGCAAGCTCTCATCATTATACACCCAAGTACTACCAATATTGCTGTGGCAAATCCATATTCTTCAGCTCCCAACAATGCTGCGACTACCACATCTCTTCCTGTTTTTAGCTGTCCATCTACTTGTACTCTGACTCTACCTCTTAGATCATTCATTATTAGTACTTGATGTGTCTCTGATAGACCTAGCTCCCAAGGTAGACCAGTATGCTTTATAGAACTAAGTGGAGCTG
>CAZDNU010000024.1:0-5555 GCA_964506865.1 uncultured Fusobacteriales bacterium
AGATGATAATTACTATTATATTATTCCTCTTAGTCAAGATTATGTGATTGATTATTTTGCACCGCCATATATTGTAAAAGTATTTAGGGATAATCAAGAAATATTAGCTGGCTATTTACAGCCTGAAATAAATAGTTAGAAAGGAAGTGAGTAAATGGAAGCAACGGTTGAAGAGATAAAACGTCCTGAGCGGACAATGATAGAGCTAATGAAACGCAAAACAACAGCGGTATTAAACAACACTACAGATCAAACGTATACAGTGTCAAAAAGCACTGTGCTAAGTGTAATGAATATGTCTGATACTGAAATTACAGTGACACTTAATGATACTGACAGCACTACATTCGCAGTACCGGCACAGACAGCGTTGGATGAGTTGAAATTTAACGAGTTCACGGAAATAGTAGTGACAGGAGCTAATGGGCAGTATGTGTTGGTGACGGAGGTGTAGGAATGGCAAAGATAAGAAGCTTAAAACAAGGCAATGAAGAAAAAAAGGAATCTATACACACTTTCACTGCAGACGAAACTTGGAATGTACTCACAACAACAAAAAGTATACTAATAGAGTTGAATATAGACAGAAAAAATATGTTTCTAGGAAACGTAAACATAATAGCAGATGGTTCAATTGTACATACGCTAACAAATGATACATGGACAGAAAAAATAATAATAGGGTGTGATTCAAGTCTGGATGTTCAAACATCAAGTTTGCAAGGAGAGGTAATAGTAAGTTGTAGTTATTCAAATGAAGAAGCTATAAAAATTTCAAATGAACAGTCTTTGACATATGGACCTTTTCAAGAAGATAAGGTATTAAAAATAAGTTTAAGTGGATTACAGGCAGAAAATACATCAGTAATAGGAAAAATAGACGGCAAACATTGCTTTGGAGAACATCAGATTAAAAAGGGAATACAGAAAGAAGTTACTTTAAAAGCAGGGAGTATGTTTGAATTAGATGTGTTGAATCAAAATTATGATTTTGAAAACATGACAGCAACTGGCGAAACTTATGCTCTGGAAGATACGGGGGCTACGGAATTTTGCTTCGCAAACAATGGGTATAAATTATACACATGTACCTCTGCTGGCTTAGTCAAGCAATATGAACTGCTTGAACCATACAAGATATCAACGATGTCATATACGCAGCATTATAGTATAGGCGATACTAATATTTATGGGTTTCAAGTAGACAATGATGGAGAGTATTTTTACATTAATGATGTTATCTATCAACGATCCTATCTACTGAAATATGAGCTTTCAGAAGCATTTAATATAGAAACTGCAAGTCGTAAAGTGTTACCTCAAATGACAGATTACGATAATGCTCGAGGTATACTTGAATATTCGAATAAAACTAGAATAATATATTTAGCTAGAAGTGGTGATGGGTATATTTATTCGAAACTAAATAATGATACATATGAAATAAGATTAGGAGAGCTAGATTATAGTGATTTTTTTTATAGCACTATTAATGCTAAATTAGAAGCAATTTTTTTTGATAATACACAAAAGCGTTTTTTTGTATTCGATCAATATTACTCTAAGATACTATACACTAATTTAAGTAATGAAAATGATTTGAGTGAAAAATTCTCTGGAGATTTTTATCAATTAACTTTAAATTCTACATCTTATCGTATCGAATGCAATGTGAATGGGTCGAAGTTATTTTCTTTAGAATCGGATGGCATTCTAGTTGAATATGATATAAGTAAGCAAATGTCAGGCAATGTATATGTTGAAGTAAAATAGAAGGAGGCAAAAGAGAATGGAAGCAGTAGTTAGAGGGAATAGAGTTTTAGTAATAGGACAAGCAGTAATTGATAATGATATAAATTTTAAAGTAAAAACAAGCTTTGGAAATACATACTGTAGTAAAAATGATTGTGAAGTGGTAGAAACAGATATGCAAGAAGATGAGAGTGTAGAGAATTTGAAATATAAAAATGGAAAAATAGTAAAAGTTAAATATTCTAAGAAAGATTTCATCTTATTGTTCAGCAAACAAGAATGGAGTAAATTCAAAAAGCTATGTGCAACAGATGAAGCAGCAGAACAATACTATGATGCAATAATGTCAGCTGATTATATAGACTTAGAAGATAAGGATATAGTGAATGACATAGGCTATATGGTTCAAAAGGGTGTATTGACAGTAGATAGGATGAAAAAAATACTGGGGGAATAGATTATGGAAGTGAAACTAAAACCTGGAGATATTATCCTCTGGGGAACTAAAAATGGGAAATTTGACGGATTGAGCGAGTTAGCTTTCCGGCTTCAAAAACGGTTTGATGGCAAAGCTAGTCATGCAGAGATGGTATATGAATATCATTCTCCTGATTCCGTAAAAACTATGGGAAGTAATTTTGACGGTGTGAAATGGAGAGCACATATAGTCAAGAAGCCATACGTTGCTATACTTAGACCAAAGTTGTCACAACGATATTCTCAAAGAAATAAAGACTTGGTTATTAGAAATATAATTAGAAAGTATTATGAGAAGTTGAAGCGAGCAAGCGAGGATAAATATGACTATATCGGATTATTTGATGCAGCAATTAATGCATTTTTACATACAGTTTCTTTTAAGCAGTATAGAAAGCGTAGACTTTTTTCAAGTACTAAGTATCCATTCTGTAGTGAAGCTGTATGTCAGCTGAATAAAGAAATATTTGAAAGCTTTGGAGATGACTTTCAAGTGTTAGATGAGAATAACAACATAATACCTCTGAGTGTAGTAAGTCCAAGTGATTTATATCGTGATACAGAAAACTTTGAATTGATAAAGGATTTTGAAATATAAAATTGGAAGGAGAAGGAGATGGGAGATAGATGTGGCAAGCATGAAGAAGCGATACAAAATTTGAAAGAAGAACAGGTAAAACTTAGCAAAGAAACTTCTGAAAATAGAAAAGAGATATCAGATTTAAAAGAAGCATTTGCAAAAAATGAAATCAGATATGAACAAATTAAGTTATCTTTGTCAAAAATTGAAAGTAAATTGGAGAACAGATTTGGTAGTAGGGTTGTTGAGAAAGTAATAGAATATGTGATAATATTTTTTATTGCATGGCTTTTATCGGGGAGGTTTAATGCGAATGATATCAAAAGTAAAAAAACTATTAGTGAGACACGAAGGACTAATAAAGAGAGCGTATATTTGTCAAGCAGGAAAAATAACAATTGGAGTTGGGAGAAACTTAGAGAACAGAGGCATAACGGAGGAAGAAGCACTATACTTACTGCAAAATGACATTAACGAAGCAATAGGATTTTTAGAGCAATTTGAATGGTGGGAAGATTTAAACGAGGATAGAAAGTCTGCTTTGATAGATATGTATCATAATTTAGGTTCAGGACGTTTTATGCAGTTTAAAAGAATGTTAAGTGCTTTAGAAAAAAGAAATTATGAAAAAGCAGCATATGAAATGATTAAAAGTAGATGGTGTATTCAAACAGGAAATAGAGTATATGAGTTAGCAGATATAATGAGAAAAGGAGAGATGATAATATGAAAAAATTGATAATATTAGTGATGGTAGTATTGGGAGTGATGCTTCAAGGTTGTAAGACTTTAGATGCAATTAAGCAGGTCCCGGAGCAGAATGTTAAGTCGTTTACAAATGATATTGAAAGTATAACTCTTAATGTTAGCATGAAAGATGGTACAGTGTATTACGTAGACACAATTAATAGTATTGAAAGTAAAGAATTTATATTATGGAAACAAAACGAAGACAAACAGACAAGTATAGGGACTTTAGATATAATTAATTTCGGATTAACAGGACAAAAGAAACCATATCTAGTCCCCACAAATTCCGGTATTACAATAAACAAGTAAAAATTTACTTTTCACAAAACTTATTTTTTGTATACCGGAAAGATAATGAAAGAATTGATATTAAATTTGTATATATATTTTAAAAACGCAGATAAGTTAGTCTGCGTTTTTTGTTATATATTAAAATACTATTATAAGGATAAAAACCAGTTTCAAACTACTTTTAAATATTTTCAAACTGAATACAAAAAATAGCCAAAATGTTTTTTCGCTTACAATTCCTCTTTTTTGCATATAGTTCAGCTTCTTCTTTACTTATTGAAAAAAATATAGTAGAATATATGAAACTAAAAACATATAGATGAAAGGAAAAGTTATGAAAGCAAAATATCTACTGCTATTAATCTTCTTTTGTAATACTGCGTACTTATTTTCTTTTGGAACTACATACAATGAGAATGCAAAAATAAAAAATGCTGCAATAGAAGTAAAAAAACAAGAAAATATAGATGATAAGTTTTTATTACTTGATGGAGAGTGGGAATTTTATTGGAAGCAATTACTTGAAAATAATGAGATAGAGAATGAAAAATTTGAAAATAAACAATTAGTCTATCTACCACAAAGTTGGAATACTTTGGAAAAAGATGAAAAAACTTATCCTTCTCCAGGATACGCAACGTATAGATTGAGAATAATTAATAATTCAGGTGAAGATATAGGTATTAGAATAAGTAAAATTTTCACAGCGAGTAAGGTATTTATAAATGATAAATTGAAGCATGAAGTAGGAAAAGTATCCAAAACAAGAGCAGGATACAGTGAAGATACAAGGTATAAAAATATTTTTGTGGAAAAAGATTTAAAGGAGTTTTATTTGATTGTACAAGTTTCCAATTTTAATGACAATACTGGTGGTATATGGGAAAGTATAATATTGGGGACAAGAGAAAATATTCAGAGTCTAACTTATAAACGTTATATTTTGGAAAGCTTTGTATTTGGAATACTTTTAATAATCGGAATATATCATATGATATTTTACTTTAAGCACAGAGATGAAAAAACTTTTTTAATATTTGGAATTTTTTGTTTGCTAATGTCTGCGAGAGTTAGCTGTATTGGTGAGTTGATAATACGAGATATTTTTCCATTGGTAAATTGGATTGTAATGAGAAAAATAGAATTTTTTATATTTTATGTGGTAGTACCTTTATTTTTGTTGTTTCTGTATACGCTGTATCCAAAAGAAATCAATAAAAAAACTGTAATAGCAGTAGGGAGTCTTGGTGGAGTATTTGGTCTGATAGTTCTTTTTTTTGATAATGGCCAGTATACAAAGTTAGTTGGATTTTATCAAATTGTAACAATATCAGTAAGTTTATATTCATTTAAGGTTTTGGTACATGCATATATTAGAAAACGAGAAGGAGCTTTGTTATTAATAGTTGGTGGAGCAGTACTTTTTTATACAGTAGTAAATGATATACTCTTTAATAAAGGAGTAATAAAATCAATAAATCTATTTCCGTTGGGGATAGTATTTTTTATTATAATGTATTCTATAGTATTAGCAGTGAAGTTTAAAAAAGTACGTGATAACGGAATAGAAAATGAAAAAAAAATGGAAATAGAAAAAGAGAAATCCAAAAACCTAGAGATACTGAAAGAATTTAATGAAAAAAGTTTAAATAAACTGAAGATATTACAACAATTTTCTGTACTAATATATAAAGAAAAAAATATT
>CAZDNU010000025.1:0-3287 GCA_964506865.1 uncultured Fusobacteriales bacterium
AAAATTTGTATATGATGCCAAAGACCCACATAATCCTCAAAAAGCAATAGTACACAATCCTTATTTGCTTCAATATTTAAATAAAACGTCAGAAGATGAAATTGAAATATGTATCCGGACACAAAAAAGTGATGTAGAACAAGTAGAACTAGTATTAAAAGAAGGCGAAGAGATAGAAGAGATTTATGAGATGACAAGAAATACAGATAAAAGATATGGATTTGACTATTTTAAAAAGATAGTGAAATTGAGAATAAATACTGAAAAATTTTCATATTATTTTAAATTAAAAGATGCTAAAAATACAGTGTACTATGGAAAAAACAAATTAGTAGAAGATGATGTAGAGTGCTTTGAAATAGACTATGCTAATGAGAAAGTTCCTGTATTTTATATACCCGAATGGGCAAAAGAAGCGGTATGGTATAATATATTTCCAGATAGATTTTATAATGGGAATAAAAAAAATGATCCTGTATATAATGAATTTGGACCAGAAGAATTTGAAAAACCTGAAGATAATAGAAAAGCTTCTTTGGTTGCGGAGTACAAATGGGGCGCATATACGACAAAATATGGTAAATTTGAAAATAATGACTGGACTTCTGATTTTGAAGAGAAAAAAAATTGGGAAAAACTAAAGGGAATGGATGTAGATTATTCCTTGAAATATGCTAGAATGTATGGAGGAGATTTGCAAGGAATAAAAGAAAAAATACCATACTTAAAAGAATTGGGCATAACAGCAGTTTGGTTAAATCCTGTGTTCTTTTCAGATCAAAATCATAAATATGGTTGTTTTGATTTTCGACATATTTCTCCTGATTTTGGTGTGAATAGAGTTACCGGAGAGACATATGGTATATCTGTATCAAAAGATAATCAATATGGGAATAAATCATATCTTGATGTAATAGAAAATCCAAAAGACAAGAGTGAATTAGAATTACTAAGGGTACAACTTCAAGGAGAAGGCAAAGGAAAAAATCACTATGGAGAAACAGCTGATCCAAATACTTGGGTATGGACAGAATCTGATATGATAGCAGTTGATTTGATTAAAGAATTACATAAAAATGGAATAAGAGTTATATTTGATGGGGTATTTAATCATAGTGGCCCAAATCATTGGAGTTTTGAACTGGCTATGTTAGAAGGCAAAAAATCAAAATACAAGGACTGGTATAAATTTCATGATTTTAGAAAGTATAAACCTATAAGCGATGATATGAGCGAAGAAGAAGCATACCGAGTATTACTTGAAAACAAAAAAAATATAAACTATTCTGGCTGGGCCGGGTTTCATACTTTACCAGAGTTTAATAGTTATAATGAAGAGTTTATGCAGTATATATTTAATATAACTAAAAAATGGTTATTGGGACCTGATGGAAAAACATCTGAAAACTGGATGGAAGATGATGGGATAGATGGTTTTAGACTAGATGTACCAAATTGTTTGGAAAATCAAAATTTTTGGCATATTTGGAGAAAAGTCATGAAAGAAACCAAAAGAGACACTTACATCACAGCAGAGCTATGGGGAGATGCAAGATCTGAGATAAATGATGGTATAAAATATGATACGGTTATGAATTATGAATGGCTGAAAACTACAGTAGGATATTTTATAAATCAAGGAGAACATTTTGACAAGGCATACAAACTAAAAAGTACAGAATTTTTCAACGAACTACGTGAAAAAAGAAATTGGTATCCCTTGCAAGCGTTGCAGTCTTCTCAAAATCTAAATGGTTCACATGATACAGATAGATTGATATCGAGAATTGTAAACGATAAATTGGGGCGAGATCTAGAAGAGGGAAAACAAATAGAAAAAGGATATAATACAATTAGGCCTGATTTAGCTACCAATGAGCATCCAAATACAAGTATAAATTGGCGCGAATCAGAAATAAAACCAAAAGATATATTAAAGCTAATATCGATATTTCAAATGACATACGTTGGAGCACCGATGCTATATTATGGTGATGAACTTGGGATGTGGGGGGCAACTGATCCTTATTGCAGAAAGCCAATGTTGTGGGATGAATTTGAATATGATAATGAAACAGATGGTAGTATAAATGGAAAAAAAGAAAAATATGAAGTTAAACCTGATTTTGAGCTTTTCAATTGGTATAAAAAATTGATAAAGATAAGAACTGAAAATAATGTATTAGCTAAAGGAGAATTTAGAGAGATAGTAGCTGATGATGAAAAAGAAATAATCGCATATGAGCGATATAATGACAGTGAAAACTTCGTAGTAATAATAAACAATAGCCTTCGCAACTATACAAATATAGACTTTTATACTGATTTTGAAAATATAGAATTTAATGAACTATTAGAAAATTATAAAATATACTCTGATTCACAAGGAAAAATAACAGTAAATTTAAATGCTAAACAGGGTCTAATACTAAAGAAAATATAAAATATTAGAGGGAATTTTTTTGGGAACAAAAAAATTCCCTCAATGTTAAATTAGAAAAGGTGATAATAAAAAATGCATGAAAATATAAAAAAAATAATTCATTTTTTTACAATACTAGTTATAATATATGTCATAGGAATATTAGGATATGTTATAATTGAAAAATACAACTTTCTCGACGCTTTATACATGACTATGATAACAATATCTACAGTTGGGTTTAGAGAGGTCGCGCCTTTATCACAAGCAGGAAAAATATTTACAATAGTACTAATAATGCTAGGTGTTACTCTAGTGGTATATGGATTAGGAAGTATAACAAGCTTTATTATAGAAGGTGAAATGAGAAAATTTATTAGGGGAATGATAATGGATAAAACGATAAAAAAATTAAAAGGACATTATATCATATGCGGAGCAGGTCGAACTGGATCAAAAATAATAGAAGAGATGAAACATCTGAAACGACCTTTTGTAGTAATAGAAAGTGATGAAAATAGAATAAAAGAAATACTAGAAGAATATATTGATATATTAATAATAAAGGGAGATGCTACCCGAGATGAAATACTAATAGAAGCTGGTATAGATCATGCATCATTTTTAGTAGGGGTATTGTCAAGTGATGCAGATAATTTATTTCTAACGTTAACTGGAAAATATTTAAATAATAATATAAAGATAGTAACAAGAGCAATCGAATCGAATAGTGAAAAGAAGCTAAGAAAAGCCGGGGCAGATTATATAATATCAGCACTAGATATAGCAGCAAATCGGATAGTTAGTATTGTTACAAATCCAGAAGTTGTAAGTTTTTTTGATGTTGTAAGAGAAACTGGTATAG
>CAZDNU010000026.1:0-3502 GCA_964506865.1 uncultured Fusobacteriales bacterium
ATTATCAATCCGTCTACTTTCATGCCTTTCTGTACCTAGTATAAATAATCCGCCGGCCGCCATTACCTTGTCTTTTTCAGCTTTACATTTTTCAATATATTTTTGCAAAATTTTTGAATAATTTTCATCATTTTCGTCAATTTCTGATTTTGCCATAAACTCAGGATTTCCCCCAAGCATTATATCCGTACCCCTACCTGCCATATTTGTAGCTATAGTCACAGATCCAAATCTTCCTGCTTGAGCTACTATTTCAGCTTCTTTTTCGTGATATTTTGCATTTAGCACTTTGTGTGGTATCTTTTTTGCTGTAAGTATCTTCGACAAAAGCTCCGAACTACCTATTGATACAGTCCCTACCAATACTGGTTGTTTTTTTTCATATATTTGCTCTATCTTGTTTACAATTGCATTTATCTTTGCTTCCAATGTCTTGTATATTACATCAGGATTATCTATTCTCACTACTGGTTTATTGGTAGGTATTATCACTACTGATAATTTATAGATATGCATAAATTCAGATGCTTCTGTCTCTGCAGTACCTGTCATACCTGACAATTTCTCATACATTCTAAAATAATTTTGGAGAGTAATTGAAGCCAATGTTTGATTTTCTCCTGCGATTTTGACTTTCTCTTTTGCCTCTATCGCTTGATGAAGTCCATCTGAGTACCGTCTACCGTTCATAAGTCTTCCAGTAAATTCATCTACAATTATTACTTCATCATCTACCACTACATAATCTTTGTCTCGCTCAAATAATTCCTTCGCTTTCAAAGCTTGGTTCAAATAATGTGTTAACTCTACATTTTCTGGAGCATACAAATTATCTATTTTCAATATTTTTTCTACTTTTTTTATACCTTTTTCTGTCAAAGTCACTGTGTTCCCTTTTTCATCGACTTCATAATCTTGCACCTTATCCATATCCAGTGGATTATTTTTTTTATCTTTTATCCCTTCTGAATAAGTGCATCTTACCAATTGAGTTGCTACTTCCGAAAACGTCTTATACCATTTTGTAGTATCTTCTGCTGCTCCTGATATGATCAAAGGTGTCCTCGCTTCATCTATAAGTATCGAATCCACCTCATCTATGATTGCATAATTTAATTCTCGTTGTACTTTTTCTTCCAATGAACCAACCATATTGTCTCTTAGGTAATCAAATCCAAACTCATTGTTTGTTCCGTATGTTATATCTGCAGCATAAGCTTTTTTTCTTTCCGCTGTTTCTAATCCATTTAATATAACTCCTACTGATAATCCCAAAAACTCATAAACTCGGCCCATCCAATTTCTATCTCTTTCCGCAAGATAGTCATTGACTGTTATTACGTGTACACCTTTTCCTGTCAACGCGTTTAGATACACTGCTAAAGTCGCTACTAATGTTTTACCTTCACCTGTTTTCATCTCGGTAATTTTCCCTTCATGTAGTACTACCCCGCCAACCATTTGTACATCATAATGACGCATTTTTAATACCCGTTTGGCCGCTTCTCTCACTACAGCAAACGCTTCATCTCTTATGTCATCAAGTGTTGATCCATTTACTAATTTTTCTTTAAATTCTGTAGTTTTATTTTTCAATTCTTCGTCAGTCATTTTTTCAAATTGATCCTCAAAACTATTTATTCTTTCCACTGTTTTTTTTATTCGCTTTATTTCTCTTTCATTTTTCGTACCAAAAATTTTCTTAAGCATCCTTCTCTCCTTTTAATTATTTTCTCCTTATTCGCTTAAAGCCTGATAAGCTTATAATATTATAAAACGGTTTGTTTTTTTCAATCTCATCAAGTAGTAAATTCATGCCTAAAGTGTCGCTAGACATATGCCCTGCTATCAATACATTTATATTCGCTGCTTTTGCTTTTTTTAAGTGCGCTTCAGACATATGCATTCCTACAATAGTATCTACTCCATTATTTTGGAGCAATTCATATATTCCATCACTTGCCTCTACTCCTCCTGTAACATCTATATATATCTTACCTGCTCTACTATTTTCGTTTCCATTTAATATTTGTGGCCCATTATTATGGGCATATGCATACTGATATTCTTCTTCTTGCATCAACAAGTCTATAATATCTTTCAATTTATATGGTTTTTCATTTTCAAATTTATTTTCCAAATACGTATGTACCATATTGTCTGCAGGTGTATGAAAATTTATATAAGGTATATCTAGTAATCTCGCCGTATCTACTGCTCTATTATAATTTACTCCCATTAATATTTTCTGATACTTTTCTACTGATCCGCTCAATATTTTTTCTGCATTGCTTACTCCTACGCCTGCTTTTATCATCATCTCTTCTTGGATCGATATCATTTTATTTAGTCCAAATATCCCTTTACCTTCTGGGTGATGTCCTATCACTAAATCTATAGTTTCGCCTTTATTTCGCAATCTATCCACTAATAAAAGTTCAGGGCCTTCTATATCAATTCCTACTGCTATATTATTTACTTCTATTGTATCTCCATACAAAACCTTCGAGTCCTCATATGGATTCCACAAATAGTTCTCATTTAAATATTTTTTGTACTTGTCTTCATCATATTTCTTTGCTTTTTCTTCCAATATCTCGTTAATTCGTCCTTTTGCAGGATCATTTTTTTGTCCAGCTTCTATTCCTTTTTTAAATATCTCTATTATATCCATAGCTATCTACTCCTAATGATGTGGCTTATTATTTACCTTTTCTATTGCATCCAACAAATATTTACGGGCATCATCATGCGCTTTGGCCAATTCCTGCTTTTCATATTTATTTGGATTTCTCTTGTCAAATAAGTTGCTTTTATATTTTGGTGGTATTTTATTTAGAGCAATTGCAGCTATATCTTGTATACAGATATTACATTGACAAAACTTAAGCTTTTTTTCTTCGATTATAAAATATAACTCTTCAAATATTATATCTTCTATTATATTTTCTAAATCTTCCGTATAAAAGTTGTCCTTGTACATAAATTCACCACCTAATTATTTTTGGCTACTTTTTTTCAAAGTACACATTTTCGCTATCTGGAAATTTGCCCGATTTCACTTCGTACGAATATTCTTTTACAGCATTTACCATCAATTCTTTTGCATTTATATATTTTTTCACAAATTTAGGCACTTTGTCATTGTATCCCAGCATATCATTCATCACCAATACCTGTCCGTCAGTATATCGTCCAGCTCCTATCCCGATTGTAGGAATAGATATCGCTGCACTTATCTCTTTGCCTAGCTCTTCTGGTATACCTTCCAGTACTATTGCAAATACTCCTGCCCTTTCCAAATGAAGAGCATCATCAAATATAGTTTCTGCTTCTTTTAAAGTTTTACCTTGTACTTTATAGCCTCCCATCTTATGAATTGACTGCGGTGTGAGTCCTAAGTGTCCTACTACAGGTATTTCTATATCAATAATTCTTTTTATAGTTTCAAGGCTTCTTTGGCCACCTTCCAATTTTACCGCTTGAGCATTACCTTCTGTTA
>CAZDNU010000027.1:0-4513 GCA_964506865.1 uncultured Fusobacteriales bacterium
AGCAAAATACAGAAAATACTAGACAAACTTCGTTATTGGTGAAAGCTACGAAAAAAGCAGCAGAAGATGGTAATGATCAAATGGATTATATGATGTCTGCCATGGGAGATATCAAAAGATCAAGTGATGAGATATCAAAAGTAATAAAAGTAATAGATGATATAGCTTTTCAAACTAATATATTGGCATTGAATGCAGCAGTAGAAGCAGCAAGAGCAGGAGATGCAGGAATGGGCTTTGCGGTAGTAGCAGAGGAAGTAAGAAATCTAGCTCAAAGAAGTGCGCAAGCAGCGAAAGATACAGCTGGCATGATAGAAGGCAGTATAGAGAGATCGTCTAAAGGAGTGGAAATAGCTGAAAAAGTAGCTAAATCTCTAAAAGAGATCAATGTAAAAGCAGATAAAGTAGATGATATAATGCAGGAAGTGTTGGTGGCAAGTCAAGAGCAAACTCAAGGGATAAGTCAAATAAATAAAGCTATAGAACAGATGGAACAGGTAACTCAAAATATAGCATCAAATGCAGAAGAGAGCTCGGCGGCATCAGAACAGCTAAATGCTCAGGCAGAAAGTATGAATGATATAGTAGATAGTCTTCGAAAAATGGTATATGGATCATCTGAGAGACAAACTGTATCAAGAGAAGTAAATAAAAGACCAAAACATTATACGGAAGATAGAGCAAAGACAAATAACATAAAATCAGTACAGGTAAGACAAAATAATAATAAAAATAAAACAATAGGACCGGAAGATGTGATACCATTGGAAGATGATGGATTTGACTTTTAGCTTGAAGGTGCCGAGCAAGTTAGCTCGGTACCTTTTTACGAGATGGTGGTGAGGAAATGTTCTTGATTGCAAATTTTGTCATATATACAATGCTAATAACTTATATTTTGTGGATAAGGAAAGATATAAAAGCAAAAGAAAAAATATTAGGTGATTTTAAAATGAAAACATTGTATTATGATAAAAAACAAGCTAGTTTTTATGTGAAGGATTACCGAAAAAAGAGTAAAAAAATATTAAGCAAACTAGAATTTGAATTATTGCTGGAAGAAGAAAATATTGAAGAGTTTAGAAAGCAAATGAATGAATTATTTGAAGAGCAAAACGAATTGCTGGATATGGAAGTAAAAATAAAAGATTCTGAATATGGTTATAAATGGAAAAGAATAATTCTTCAAAAGAATTTTTTAAAGACAAAAGGTATATTCCGAAAAGATAAAATAAATGGAGTGATCTATGACGTTGATAAGAGGAAAAATGAAGATGCCAAATTAAGATCAGAAAAGATATGGTATGAAAAAATATTTTCTGAAAGTCCTATAGGAAGTATGATTTCAGACTCATTTGCAAATATAGTAAAGGTAAATTCGAAATTCGCAAAGATGCTGGGATATACTCCATCGGAACTTCAGGGAAAGTCTATGGAGCTAATATATAGTGATATGAATAGAGAAAGTAAAACAATTGAAATAGCAGGGGAAACATTGGAAATAAAAAAGTTAAGTTGACGTCTACAAGAGTATATTTGGATGAAGAAGAAAGATTTTACTATCTTGATATGGTGGAAGATATTGAAGACAAGTTGGAACGAGAAGCTACGTTGAAAAAGATGTCGGAAATAGTAGAGCAAGCTCCGGTATCAATAGTGATGACTGATATAGATGGGAATATAAACTATGTAAATCAAAAGTTTTGTGATCTTACGGGGTATGAGCAAAATGAATTGATAGGTGAAAAGCCGAGCATATTAAAAACGGGATATACCAAAGAGGAAGAGTATACAAAGCTGTGGGAAACTATTACATCTGGAAAAATTTGGCGAGGGGAATTTAAAAATAAACGAAAGGATGGAGTAGAATTTTGGGAGCAAGCGTTAATAAGTCCTATTATAGATACATATGATAAGATAGAAGGGTTTATAGGTATAAAAGAGGATATAACACTAAAAAAAATACTGGAAGAATCTTTGAAGAAGAGTGAAGCAAGCTTGCGGGCTATAGTGGAAGATGTGAAATTGATTATATTTCGATATAATCATAACGGGGCATTTATATTTGGGAACAAGAAATTTTATGAGGAGTTTTATAAAAATGAAAATTATAGAATAAATAAACTGGATGATGTATTTGACGAAGAGATAGTCAAAAAATTGTTTCAAAGTACGAAAAAAGAGTTTTTTCTTGAAAGAAAAGACAAAAAAGGTGTTCTACATTACGAAAAATGGACAAAAAGTATAATAGAAGTGGGTGATACGAAAGAGATACAGATAGTGGTAGTGGATATGACAAAAGAGAAAAAAGTTGAAAAATATTTATTGGAGGCCAAAGAAAAAGCGGAAGAGGCGACAAAGGCAAAAAGTTATTTTCTTGCAAATATGAGTCATGAAATACGAACGCCGTTAAATGGTATAATAGGGTTTTCTAGCATATTGTTGGACGAAGAAAAAGATCCGGAAAAATTAGAAATATTAAAGTTGATATCGTATTCAGGAGAAAATCTCATGAATATAATAAACGATGTATTGGATCTTGCGAAAATAGAATCAGGAAAAGAGCAGGTGAAAAATGCTGAAGAAGACATGTCGTCTATAATATACAATGTGAAGTCAATAGCTAAAAATATGGCTAAGGAAAAGGGATTGGAGTTTGAATATATAGACTTTAAAGTAGATAAAAAAGTGTATTGTGATCGTTTAAAAATAGAAAGAATACTTTTGAATTTACTATCAAATGCAGTTAAATTTACAAAAAAAGGATATATTCGGCTATATTTTGAGCAAGAGTCGGAAACAAGCGAAGGTTTTCTTATGAAAGTGATAGTAGAGGATAGTGGGATTGGCATAGCTATGGAAGAAAAAGAAAGAATATTTGAAAGTTTTGTACAGCTTGACGATGTATACGTAAAAAGATATAAAGGCACTGGACTTGGGCTTAGTATAGTAAAAGAGTTATTAAAATATATAAATGGAACATTGGAATTGGAAAGTATGGTTGGTAAGGGAACAAGGTTTATAGTAAGGATACCGATAGCTTATGTTGTAAGTTCTCGCAAAAATGAGAAATTGGATAGCGAAGAGAAAAAGATAAAGGACTTGAATAAAAAAGTATTGGTGGTGGAAGATAACAAAATAAATAGCCGTTTAATGGAGTCGTTTCTATCACCGTATAATGTGAAAGTGGATAAGGTAGAAACTGGAGAAGAGGCGGTAAAAAAAGCATTGGAAGAAGAGTATGATTTTATATTTATGGATATACAACTTTCGAAAATGGACGGAATAGAGGCTACTCAATTAATAAGGCAAAAAGAAAAAAAGAAAAATATAATAATAGCTGTAACGGCTTATGCTATGCAAAATGAGAAAGATAGAATATTGGCTAGTGGACTAGATGATTATATTGCGAAACCGGTAAAAAAAGATAAAATTGTAAAATTGATTCAAAAGTATATATAGGGAAAGAGACTGTCTGGAAATTATTTTTTCGGATGCTCTCTTTTTCTTTTAATTTTAAGAAAAATTTGTTATAATTAGATGAGAAAATCTTGGATTTAAATAAAGAATGAAGGGGCTGAAAGGTTTATGATAGTAAACTTGTCGATAATAATAATAGTAGCATTATTTATGAGCTATATATTTGAAAAGTTGAGACTTCCGGGACTTTTGGGAATGATACTTACCGGAGTATTGTTAGGACCGTATACGAAAGAAATACTAGTACGGGCTTTTGATTTGTCGGAAAATATACTCTTGGAGTCTATATTTATGTCTGAGAAGCTCATAAATGTATCGGCAGAATTTCGGACTGCAGCTCTAATAGTGATATTGATACGAGCAGGTTTGGGGATAAACAAAACTGTATTGCATAAAATAGGGAGTTCGGCAATAAAAATGAGTTTTGTTCCTGGGATAATAGAGGGCATATGTATAACTGTAGCTGGAGTCTATATTTTGAATTTGCCGTTTTACGAAGCTGGAACGCTTGCATTTATATTGGCAGCAGTTTCACCGGCTGTGGTAGTTCCGCAGATGTTGGGATTGAAAGAAAAAGGGTATGGGCAAGACAAAGAGATACCTACTTTGATATTAGCAGGAGCTTCTTTGGACGATGTATTTGCGATTACGATATTTGGAGCTTTCCTTAGCCTGAGTATAGGTAAAAATGAAAATATAGCCAGATTGCTTATAAATATACCTATAAGTATTTTCTTGGGAATTACAATAGGAGCTTTGCTAGGCTTGAGTTTAGTGTGGTTTTTTAAAAGAAAAAGAGGAATACGAGACACTAAAAAAGTACTTATATTTATGACAGTAGCTATATTGTTTCATGAGACTGAAAATTTTATACCTGTGGCAAGTCTGTTGGGAATAATGGCAATGGGATTTGTTATACTTGAAAAATATGAGGACTTGGCAAAACGTTTATCAAAGAAATTTAATAAAGTATGGGTATTAGCCGAGATAATTTTGTTTGTTTTGATAGGTGCGGCAGTGAATCTAGGAGCAG
>CAZDNU010000028.1:0-1513 GCA_964506865.1 uncultured Fusobacteriales bacterium
TTTCCTGTAATTCCTTTTGGAGTAAGGTCTACAAGCATTAGGTGATTGTCTGTACCACCTGATACAATTCGCAACCCCTTCGCTGTCAATTCATCAGCCAATACCTTTGCATTTTTTACAACTTGCGCTTGATATTCTTTGTATCCTGGCTCCAAAGCTTCTTTAAAAGCAACTGCTTTTGCTGCGATTATATGCATTAAAGGTCCACCTTGTATCCCAGGAAATATCAATTTATTTACTTTTTTAGCTATTTCTTCATCATTTGTCATTATCATACCACCACGAGGCCCTCTAAGTGTTTTGTGAGTTGTTGTTGTTACAACATGAGCATGTGGGATAGGACTTGGGTGTTCTCCTGCTGCTACAAGTCCAGCTATATGAGCCATATCTACCATAAGGTATGCTCCTACTTCATCAGCTATCTCTCTAAATTTTTTAAAGTCTAGTATTCTAGGGTATGCACTACCTCCAGCTACAATTACTTTTGGTTTATTTTCTAAAGCTATTTTTCTTACTTCTTCATAATCGATTACTTCTGTTCCTTCTGATACTCCATAAGAAACTGAATTATATATTTTCCCAGAAAAGTTAACTTTTGCACCATGAGTCAAGTGCCCACCATGCGGTAAACTCATACCCAGTATAGTATCACCAGGATTGATAAGTGCCATATACACTGCCATATTCGCTTGCGAACCAGAATGTGCTTGTACGTTTACATATTTTACATCAAACAAGTCTTGGGCTCTTTTTATTGCAAGTTCTTCAGCTTTATCTACTATTTGACATCCACCATAATATCTTTTACCAGGATATCCTTCTGCATATTTATTCGTCATTACACTACCTGCTGTTTCCATTACTGCTTTTGATACAAAGTTTTCCGATGCAATTAGTTCGATTCCGTATTCTTGCCTATTTTCTTCAGCTAATAAGGCTTCTGCAATTTCAGGATCCACTTTTTTTACATTTTCTAAATTCATTTTCTTACCTCCATATATTATTAATTTTTTCCATATATTATTTTTACTTCTCCAGCTTTTAGATTGAAATAATCAGTATTCTTGTCTAACATTATCTCGCCACCATATGATATATCCATTATATTCTCTTTATTTATTATGTTTTTTACAGGTTCTATTTTTATATCTTCATTATCATTATAATTTCTGTTCATTATTATCAGCACTTCTTCCTCTTTGTCTTTAGACAACTTTTTATACATAAATATCTCTTCTTTACTCGCTTCAATTATATATATATCTGTTTCTTCATTAAATATTTTATATCGTTTTTTTATGTCATTTATATTTTTTATATACTCTTTTATTCCATTAGTATTTTTATCATAATCTATATAATCAAAACTTGTCAAAGTATCTATCTTTCTATTGCAACCATATTCATACCCTATAGGCATCAATACTCCTGAGTTGAATAAAGCTGCAAATGCATACCAGGCTTTGGATGCATTTAAATTTTGATTATATCTTTGGGCTACTCTTTCTGTGTT
>CAZDNU010000029.1:0-3074 GCA_964506865.1 uncultured Fusobacteriales bacterium
AAAATTGAAAAAATGGATATTTATATAAAATTGAAGAAACAGGGTTGGTTTATTCAATTTTTTAATTTATCTTGGAACGATAGCTGTATTTCAAATTATTCAATCGCATTTGCAAAATCTGATATCAATATAGTTCTACCAATTAATTCTGAAGATGATATAGATTATAATGAACAAGAAAATAGAATTTTGGAAAAAGAACAGTATCTAATAGAAAATTTTTATGAAGATTTGGAGTTAAATTTTGAAACTTTTACTACTATATCAGATTTTGAATATACATCTTTTTCTAAAAAATATAGCAATGACGATATTTATATGAATGTTGAATACGAAAATTTAATAGTTATGGAGTTAAACTACTTTGCATCTATTAATAAACTCGAGTTAGCTTTTGTCAAAGAATTGGAGCTGTAGTTGAAAAGGGGATGGATCTCAATCAATTAGCATTGAATCTTTCCCCTAAAATTTCAACTTTTTTTTCTTTCTCTACTATTTTTTTTGCACTATTAGCCATTCCAGATATCATTTTTTTATCCAATTCTTTTCGAATAAATTTTCTGCTCAATATAAAATACCCAAAACTATATAGTATATTTTTAAAAATATTTTTGTTTGGAAAATCGTAGTAATTTATTTTTTTATAATATTTGTGATCTGCATTAAATATTACTTTCATTTTATGTACTAAATCTCTAAATATTTTTTGACCTGCTTCGTGATAAAAGCTGGAATTAAAAGAAATTCTATTTTCTAAGCAATATTCTAAATCTTGATACGCAAATTCTATTACTTGATCAATTTCTTCACTGTTTTTACTGCTATCATCAATTATAGCTACTAAATTTTGATGTCCAATTTCTGTTCGTGCCTTTATCTCTTCTTTTATATCATTTACTCCTTTTGCTATATCTTCTACAAAATATAAGATCTGTTTGTCTTGATATACAGGTGCATGACCGTTTACAAAACTTCTATCATAAAAATACTTCACCCTAGATGAAAAATATTTTGTCCCCAAAGAGAAAAAATATAAAATTGCGTCTGCTTCTTTCATTTTTTTACTATATATTTCATTTAATTCATCTTTTATTACGCAAATATTCTTTGAAGAACAACAGCAGCATCCCAAACATCCATTTTTTATATTAAGATCATTTAAATTTATAATTTCATATTGATTATTATTTTCTGATAAAAATTTCTGCAACATTTTATATATATTTGTACTTTCATTTTTATAATCAGTAACTATTAATAATTTATACGCTCTTTGAGTTGCAGTAATTGTTTTTTTGAGTCTAGGCTTATAAATAAATTTCTTGTATTCTATTTTATCCAAAACAGGTAACGGCTTTATGTTTAATTTTACTTTTCTTTTAAAAATAATATATCTTTGATATAAGCTTTCTCGTTTAGCTTTATTTTCTATATCATTCATGTCCAGTAATATCCCTGAATAATATTTCATCCCCATAGTTTCTGATATTTCTTGCAAATATTTTTCTGCCATTGTGTCAAAAAAATGAACAGAACTAAATATCGCTGTACTAATTTTATTATGAAATATATTTGTATATTGTCTTTCGATAATAATCTCTATAAATCTGTGCAATTGTCCCGGAATTCTAAAATGATATACAGGGGTAATCCACAAAACCGCATCTACTTCACTTATTTTTTTCATTATATTGTCTAGATAATTTTTATTTTCCTCTACTTTTTTTATATTTTGACCTATGTTATATATGTGAAATTTATCATCTTTATATCTGTTTTTTATAAGATGTAAATACTGAAGCGTTATGCTGTCATCTCCCTTAGGACTCCCATTTATGGCTACTATCTCCATCTCTCCTCCTCCATATCATTTAAAATATCTATGCTTTCCTTTGCCCATTCTACAAACGAGTTATGTACCTTTTTCCCACACGATATTGTCATTTTAATATAAATTCGACTCTTTTCATCTCTTGGAACTTCATCTATATGATGTTCTATTTCTTCTAATTCTTTCAAAATATTTTCATGACGTGATAAAAAATCCTTTATGTTTTTTATATGTATGTCCTTTTTTACCAGTTCGCCAAAACTTAATTTAACCAATATCTCATATTTGCCTATCTCCTCTTCCACAGGCATTTCCATATATTTTATAAATTCTTTTTTTCCTTTTTCACTAATAGAATATTCTATTTTATTTCTTCCGCCTAGCTTTATTTTTTTTGAACTTATATATCCCTCTTTTTCTAATTTTTTAAGATTTGGGTATATTTGTCCAAAACTTTCTGTCCAAAAATATGCCATCTGATTTTCAACTCTTTTTTTTATATCATATCCGGTTTTAATTCCTTCACTAATCAAACCTAAGAGTATATATTTAGTCTTATTGGTTCTAGCCATTATCTTCTCTCCTTTTCATATTTGGGATTCCCTAATGAAAATGCTAACTTCAACTGAATAGTCTATGTTAAATACGAAATAGTCATTTAGGCGACACTCATATTATATCAAGTAGATATATCTATTTGATATAATATTAGCATTATATTCATAAAATGTCAAGAGGTGACAGACCCATTTGGTCTATCACCCCGACTTACTTAGCTATTCTATCTTTATTTCATAATCATAAAACTTACCTTTTTCTTCTTCTTGTTCTATCGATCTAAAATATTTCTCTTTTCCATATATATTCATATACGTTTCTATCTCGTATTGACTTGATGCACTAATTTGTATATTAGTATACGTCACGGATTCTATATTTCCTGCTTTGTCATACATTTCAAATATATAATCATCGACATCATCCGTTGTATAATTTTCGAAGTCAATCATCAAGTTTGAATCTATGTTCCCAAATATATCTTTATTATAAAATTTGTATATTCCTGATGAATTATCAACTCCATTAAATACTATTTTTAACGCCGATCCTGTTGGTACATTTATTACAAAAGGCTCAGTAATTGAATTTCCACTTTTTAGTTCTTCGATTTTACCATAATTCCCAGCACTGTCTACTATCACATACCCAATTTTAAAGCTTTCTCCCGCTTCATTATGTAGTA
>CAZDNU010000030.1:0-4972 GCA_964506865.1 uncultured Fusobacteriales bacterium
CACCGTTTAATATTTTTGGTGCCTGTCACTCAAAATCCTACACTTTAGTTATTGGGCGAACACATAGGTTCGCCCCTACATTACTAAAAAGACAGATTAACAGTTTTACCTGTAATCTGCCCATAAATAAGCTTATGATTCAACTATTAAAGTTATTGGTCCGTCATTTTGTATATCTACTTCCATATAGGCTTGAAATTCACCTTGTTCAAATTTTATCCCTGTTTTTCCCAGTTTTTCAATAAATTTATTATATATTTCCTTTGCTACATCAGGTTTTGCTGCTTCTATATAGCTTGGACGTCTTCCTTTTTTCGTATCACCATACAAAGTAAAATTGCTCACAATCATTAGTTCTCCACTTTCGTCCAAAAGACTTTTATTTAATTTGCCATCTTCATCATCAAATATTCTCAAATTTATAATTTTATTTATCATGTAGTCAATATCTTTTTCTGTATCTCCATCTTTTATTCCTAATAGTACTACTAGACCTTTACCTATTTCTCCTCTAAATTCTCCATCTACTTTTATCGTTGCTTCGCTCACTCTTTGAAGTATTGCTTTCATATATTAACTCTCCTTACTTAAAAAATCTATCCAAATCAAAGTTATAGACTGCATTAAAACTTATTCTCGAATTTGTTATATCTGCTGTTCTGTCAAGAGTTGCATCAAAATCTTCTCCATATTCCACTTCTGCATAATCAAGCGAAAAACTGCTGGATATAAATTCTAACTCTGCTCCAAAAGAGCCTATGTTTTTTCCTAGTCCCATTCCATAGTACATTCCACCAGATACATCTATATCGCCTCCAAATCCCATATTATATCCTAATTTTCCGAATCCATATATACCATTTAAATATTTATTTTCTGAATTCATTTTATACTTAGCAGTCAAATATAGCGGTACCAACATAAGAGTTGAATCATATCGTACTATCTCCGAATCAGTAGTAGCTTGTGGCTCTCCTATTATTATCGCCCCTTCTGTTGTAATATTGTCATTTTCCCATGCCATATAATCAAAACCTAGTCCAGCTCCGAGTTCCAATCCGTTAAAAAACATGTTTCCTTTTATATATTCAACATCACCTTTGATTCCCATACCGGTATCAGCTTCTTGTATATCTACTGTGCTTCCCATTTTTAGCCCTGCTCGTATTACCATTTTAGTATATTCCGAGTAATTTGTTTCAAGTATCACTTTATCAGATTTCATTGTAGGTGAAATCTTACTTTTTGATCTTTTTTTCGATTTTCTCAAAATATCATTTTCTTCTTGTAAGTCTTGCACTTTATTTTTTAAATATAATATTTCCTTATCTTTTGCCTCTAAGTCTCGTACTGTTATTTCCAATTCCACTCTATCTTTATCATAGTTTTCAAATTCATTTTCCATTAATACAGATATTGGTAATTCTGCATATTCTGCTCCATTTACCAACAAGGTTATTAACACACTAAATAAAATAATTAAGTTTTTTTTCATATCAATTCCCCTTCTTTATTTAAATTCTCTTTTTCTTCTTGTTTCCAATATATAACTGTCATCCAATATTTTTAGATTTTTCAAGTAGTCTGCTACTACCATAAATACAGGATATTTTGTTCTATAAAATTGAGACGAGCTTGGTATCGCCGAATAGAATTTTCTTCGCTTAGCTATTAACTCGTTTACAGCTACAAAATATTTTTTATTTGGAATGATAGATTTTCCTTCAATTTTTATATTAGCTATCTTACCATCGCCTTTATCTGTCCAAGTTATTCCTGCTGCATTTATATGGCCTTTTTCTCCGTATTTAGAACCATTAGCAAGTATTGCTTTTATATCACTTCCATACAGCTCTACAAAGTATATTTTATCATTCTTATCAAACATATTAAATATATCAAAAAAAGTAATGTCTCCTAATTCTATACCATACTTTACATCTTCTACTGCAAAGAATACAACATTGGCTTCTGAGAAACCTTTAATCGAATCAGTTATTATTTCTGCAACTATAGTATCTTCATAATGTATCCTTTCGATAGTATAGTTTTTTTCTGAAAAAGCTATCTGTTCTTTTAATTTTTTAGAATAGATGTCTTTTATTTTCAATTTGAGTTTTTCATCGTGCTCTCTTAAAAAAGAGCTATGAGTATAATTTTTTATTTTATCAGTTTCTTTCTTATCCTTTATTGTCATATAATAATCTAAGTTATAATTTTTCCAAATGTCCTCAGGTGCTATTGCTTCTATTTTTTTATCTCGTGCATACTGCTCTTCACTTCTCTTCATGATGCTCTCATATTCTTTGGTATTTTCATAGTACTCTTTGTCATTTTTATTTACAACTTTTATTTTTTCCTTCTCTAGGTAATAATCTGTTTTAGATATCAATTCATCTCCCGGATTTACTAAGGTCTCTACATATCTATTATGTGCTTTTTGTAAATAAGACGTTTTTATTATCTCACTTTCAGGATTTGTCTGGACTGCTTGTTTTACATTTCCTAATTTATCATATGTAAATTCTATATATCCCAATAACAAGTCATTAATATCATAAATTGCTGCTTTTTTGGGTCTTCCATTATCATAATATCCTTCATACACATATTTCGACAGCAATCTATTATTTTCATCGTATACTTTTTCCTGCTTTGGACGCATACTCAAATCATAACGTATCTCTTGGGTATACTTTTCTCCATTTCTTATAATCTCTTTAGATTTCACAACATCTTCTGTATTATCACTAATGATTTGAATAACTTCTCCATAGCCATACTCTTTACGTCTAATTACTTTGTCTGTCTTATCAGCTATCATCTCTATATACACATCATCTTCCTCATCTAAATATGATGTCCTAACTAGTTTTCCATATAGATCTTTTTCTACCACTCTTATCAAATTGCCTTCTATATCATATATCAATTCAAAATAACCTTTATTGATATTATTAAAATCATATATTTTAGCTTTTCGCGGCTTATTTTTTACATTATATTGATCAAAGTCTAATTTTTGGATTATTTGCTGATTTGCATCTTTTAATATCTCTTTTATCAACCGACCTTGCTTATCATAGTATATCTCCATAGTCATAAATTCAGCATTGGGTTTTCTTATTACTTTCACTGCCTTTGTAAGCTTTTCTTCTTTGCCTATCAGACCCCAAAAGCAAGTCAAAAATAACATAACGCTTATAATTTTTTTCATATTCATTACCCCTTTACAATATAACATCTACTTCTAGTACAAGACAATTATAACATACTGTTTTTTCAAAAATCAACTTTATTTCCTCTCTGCTATAAATCCACTTCCCAAAACAAGTCCATTTTCGTCATACATAACTGCTAGCTGTCCTGGTGTAACCGCTCTCACTTGATCTTTAAAGTTAATAATAATGTTATTACTATCTACAACATTTAATACTGCTTCGTGCAGTACATCTCTTGATCTAGTCTTCACTTGGCAAGTCAACTTATCCAATTCGCTTATATTATCGACAGCTAAAAGATTTACCGTAGATATTTGTAAACTTTTTTCAAATAATTTTTCATTTTTTCCTACTATTACTTGATTTTTTTCTTTATCAAATCCCAAAACATAAAGAGGGTGCGGACTTGATATTCCCAGTCCCTTTCTTTGCCCTATTGTATAAAATGGCAAACCTATATGACTACCAAGTTTTTCTCCATTTTCATCTACAATTTCTCCTTTTTTTATCACTTTACCTTTGGTCACTTCTTTTAGAAATCTTTTATAGTCATCGTCTTCTATAAAACATATCTCTTGACTTTCTCCACTAGAATATATTTGTATATTTTTTTCCTTAGCAATCTTTTTTATATCTTCTTTCTTATAATCTCCAAGAGGAAATAATATTTTCTTTATATTTTCTTTTTTTATCTGTGCCAAAAAGTATGCTTGATCTTTTTTAGGATCTTCTCCCATATATATTTTGCCATCCTTCACATTAGCATAATGACCTGTTGCTAGATAATCAGCTCCTTTTTCTTGAGCAAAGTTAAGCAATGCTTCCATTTTTATATGTTTATTACACATTACACAAGGATTTGGAGTTCTCCCTTTTTCATATTCTTGTATAAAATAATCAACTACTTCTTTTTGAAATATACCACGAAAATCCACAACATAATGTTCTATGCCCATATCTTCACATACTTTTGCTGCTTTTACTTCAGGACTGTTTTCTTCCTCTTTATCCCACACCTTCATTGTTATGCCTATGACATCATAGCCTTGTTCTTGCAATAAATACGCTGTAAATGTACTATCTATTCCTCCACTCATCCCAACTGCTACCTTCATCAAATACAACTCCTTTTCTTTAGTTTCCAAGTCAAGAATTACAAGAAAAAAATAAGAAGCTGACCAAATCATAAATTTTAAGCCAGCTTCTTTTCCTTATATTAATCCCGGTATTTCTATTCCACCTGTTACTTTACTCATTTCTTGTTCTGCCATATCTTCAGCTTGTCTCATCACTTCTTTTACAGCCGACATTATAAGGTCTTGAAGCATCTCTTTATCATTGTCTTCTACTGCTTCTTTCAATATTTCATCTTTTATTTCAAGACTTAAAAGTTCTTTTTGTCCATTGGCTTTTACAACTACTGCTCCCCCACCAACAGATGATTCCACTTCCTTATCTTTTAGCATTTCTTGTACTACTAGCATTTTATTTTGCATTTCTTGAGCTTGCTTAATTATGTCTTTCGTATTTCCAGAATTTCCAGAACCTTTTTGCTTTAACTTTCTTACCATTTCAACTATTCCTCCTTAAGTAATTTTAGCACTAAAAATTATATCATATTTATTCTTAACTTTCAACTAAATTTTTTAGAAAGTTAGTGTCAAGTTTTTGTAGGAAAAATATTTTGACTCCAATAATTACTAGATTTTTGATAACCCTTTTATGGCACAATAAATTCCGTTTATTTTTCC
>CAZDNU010000031.1:0-1987 GCA_964506865.1 uncultured Fusobacteriales bacterium
AAAGGAGGAAAAATGGCAATAAAGTATTTGGATGGTAAACGGCTTGCAAAACTATTGCGAGCAGGGAGCAAGTGGCTACTAAAACATCAAGAAGTTTTAAATGATCTTAATGTATATCCTGTGCCAGATGGAGATACCGGTACAAATATGGCTCTTACATTAGGAGAGATAGAAAATATATTAAGAGAAGAGGATGACGAGCTTGAGATATCTGAAATAGCAGAGCTGGTATCTAGTAATATACTTTTGAATGCTAGAGGAAATTCCGGAACGATATTATCTCAAATTTTATCTGGGATACTTTTGGGATTAAAGGGTAAGAAAAAGATATACGTGAAAGATATAGCAATAGCACTTGAAAATGCAAAAAATATGGCGTATAAAGCCGTGAACAATCCAGTGGAGGGTACCATGTTGACGGTCATACGTAGGATAGCTGAGGAGGCGTCTGAGCTAGCCAAAACAGAAGAATACTTAGATGAGATGCTCCTGAAATTAAAAGAGTTAGCACTAGAAGAAGTAAAAAAGACTCAAGAAATGCTTCCCAAACTAAAAGAAGCTGGAGTGGTAGATGCAGGTGCCAAAGGATTATATTATTTTCTAGAAGGGTTTTATATCCTTATCACGAATGAAGAGTTTTTGGATGAGATAAAATCTACATATTATGAGGAAAATATGAAATCAGCTTCACATAAAGCAAATGTAGAAGAGATAGACTATGAGAATAGATATTGTACAGAATTTATAGTCGATAATGCTAAATTTGAATTATTAGATTTGAAAAAAAAGATAAAAAATATGGGAAATTCTCTTGTAACAGTACAATCTATAGATAAGACCAAGGTACATATTCATACTAATAATCCAGGGAAAATATTGGAAGAAGCACTGAAGTTTGGGGAACTAGAAAAAATAAAAATAGAAAATATGGTTTTTATGCAGGAAAATAAACGGAAAAAAGATACAAATAATAAGATAATCTATAATAATGAGAATAAAATCAAAGCGAAATATATTGCTGTAGTAGATAGCCAAGAGATTGGAAAAATGTTTTTGGAAAAGGGAGCAGCGGCAGTGATAATTGGAGGACAAAGCAAAAATCCAAGTGTATCTACTATCATTGATGCTATAAAGTCAGTGGGTGGCAATGAAATAATAATTCTTCCCAACAATAAAAATATAATAAGTACAGTAAATTCAGCAAAAAATATGTTATCTGAAAATATAATGGTGTTGGAAACAAAAACTGTATTGGAAGGATACTTTATAATTCTGAATAAAGATAAAGATTTTGCTAGAATGATGCATCATATGCGAAATAATATATCAATAGAGATAACAAAAGCTTTGAAAGATACTAATACAAATGGGCTGAAAATAAAGGAAAATGATTATCTATTAATAAAAAATGGTGAAATAAACAATAACTTTTCTGAAAAAATAAAGGTAGAAGAAGAGCTGAAAAAAATTACTGAAAGAGAAGATTTGATATCAGTAAGGCTTATAATAGGAAAAGATAATGAATTTTCGAATATAAAAACGATACTTTCTAAGGATAAAGATATAATGATAAATGAACATAAAGGGGATCAAGTAAATTATAGTCTATATATGTATATTGAAACAAAAGATAGAGATGTATGTGAGACTGCTATTGTGACTGACTCTACTTGTGATCTTCCAAGTGGACTAATAGAAGAGCTACCGGTGTTTGTGGTGCCGCTAAGTGTTTATTTTGGTGGTGAAAACAAGAGCTATAAAGAAGGTGTAAATCTCAATCAAAAAGAATTTTGGAAAAAATTACTAAAAGAAGAACAGTTAGTAAAAACATCTCAACCTGCACCTACTGATTTTTATGATATATATAAGGAAATATTTCGTTTAGGATACAAAAAAATAATATCAGTGCATATTGCAAGTAAGTTAAGCGGCACTGTAAACTCCGCCAAAACAGCAAAGAACATGCTCAGTCAAGGGGAAAATATAG
>CAZDNU010000032.1:0-2526 GCA_964506865.1 uncultured Fusobacteriales bacterium
CCACCGCCTCCCCCGCCGCCGCCTCCGCCTCCAGAGGAGCCTCCGCCGGAAGATCCAGAACCACCCGAATTCATGGATGAAGAACTTCCTAATGACACAGAGAAAGAGATTTACAGTCATGTTATAAAATACTATTAGCCAAAAAATAATTATTCCTAATATTCCAAAAAAAATAAACATAAAGTCTATTCTCCTTTCTACAAATACTTATCCAACACAATATAAAGATCATCTACTCTAATAGGCTTTGCTATATAATCATCCATACCTGACTGAAAATATTTTTTCTTATTTTCATCGCTGGTATATGCAGTCACACCTAGTATAGGTACTTTTGATTTTGACATTTTTTCTAATTCACGTATCTTTTTAGTTGCCTCATAACCATCCATTACAGGCATTTGTATATCCATTAGTATAATATTTATTGTATTCAACGTAAATAATTTTAGTGCTACCGCTCCGTTTTCAGCTACAATCACATTATAACCTCGTTTTTCCAATATAGTTTTCAGCGCTATTCTATTTACATCATTATCTTCTACCAGCATTATTGTTTGATTTTCTATAAGATTACTTTGCATCTCTTTTAGATCAGTTTCCATCTCATTTGCTGCCTTTTTATTAATAGCATATTTTATATTATTAATAAACTCATCTTTTCCTATTGGTTTTAATATAAACTCAGTACTACTATACAGATCTATAGTATTTACCATTTCTCTTATTTCATTATGATTGGATAAAAACATTATTAGTTTTTCTCCTTTATTTATCTCAAAAATATTTTTTAGGCTTTCAAAGTTTTCAATGTAGTCTTTTGTAGTATCATATACTATAAAATTATAATCATCTTTGTCTACGATTACATCCGCTACATCTTGAAGGTTTTTTAGACGCAATACTTTCACTCCAGCAGATTCTAGTATATTCATATAAGTGTTGTTTTCATCTTCTCCTGCAAGAATACACTTCATATTTTCAAACTTCAGCTCCATATCTGTTATCTTTTTGAAATGCTTTATTATTTCTTTAAATTTCATTTGAAATATTATCTTAGTCCCATCACTTGGTGTACTGTCTATTTTCAAGCTACCATTTACTATTTCCAGTAGACGTTTTGATATTACTATCCCCATTCCTATACCAGAATATTTTCTGTTAAAATCAAATTTAGAATTTGCAAAAGGTATATATTTTTTTTTCAGTTTTTCTTTTTCTATACCAATGCCTGTGTCTTCTATTATAAATTCTATCTCTACTTCCTCATCCTTTTTTTCTTTTATTCGCACATCAATAAATATAGTTCCATAATTTGTAAATTTTATAGCATTACTCATAAAGTTATTAAATATTTTCTTAAGTTTATTCTTGTCTGCAATTACCCATCCTGGTAGTTCAGGAGATATTTTATATACATATTCCAATCCTTTTTGATTAGCCTTTTCTTTGAATTCATATATTACGTCTTCTATCAATCTTTTTAATTCAAATTCACTATATTCTATTTTTACTTTATTATTTTCCAACTCTGTAATATCTAGTACATCATTTACTATAGATATCAGCATATCAGATGATTCTCTCAATTTCAATAAATATTTTTTTTGTTTTTCATCTATATCCGTACTCAAAAGTATCTCCAGCATACCCACTATCCCATTTATAGGATTTCTAAGTTCATTGCTTATGCTCGCTATAAATTTTATTTTAGCACTATTTTCTTCTTCAAGTTCTTTCTTTTTTTCTAAAGTCTCTCTACAATCATGACTCAAATCCGCATATTTTTGCTTTATATTATTACTTTCTTGAATCAGTTTTGCATCCTTTTTGTTATCTTCTCTTATTGCATACTCTAACATTTTTATCACATTCTCTTCGTTTAATTCATAAGAATTTATATGTAAATTTTTATCACTTGGTATAGTATTTACAATTTTATTTAAAGTTTTTTGGAAATTCTTATGCGTTATTTTATACAATAAATATGAACTTACTACAGCAAATAAAAGCAATATAAATAAGAGTTTTATCCCGTAACTCATAATATCAATATTTAGTTTTTCTGGTAAAAAAACATATGCCGAAATTATTGTACTAACTATCAAAATTATCGATATAAATATATATGTTACAATCAATTTTATTTTCATTTTACCATCCCCTCAATCCAATTTATACTATTTTGGATTCATAATCCAAGTAAATTCTCATATATGTTCTTTTTCGAAAATTTCAAATATAAATTTATTTGAAATATCACTAGCATGCATATTTTCACAAATGTTAAATTTTTATTCAAAATAATTTTATATCTTATTCTATACTATACTATACTAATTTTTTCTGTTTTTCCTTTATATTTTTCCTTCAACATTTACCTTTCTTATTTTTTTATTTTTCGCTCTCTTCTATGCGTTTATTTAACTTTTTCATCTCTTTGACTAATAAATAGTAAGTTAATATTGTGGCCAATACATCCGCCACAGGTTTTGCACTCCATACACCATTTATACCCCAAAATAT
>CAZDNU010000033.1:0-2807 GCA_964506865.1 uncultured Fusobacteriales bacterium
ATATGTCAAATCTGATACAAAATGATGCTAAAAATAAAGAAATACAACGAGTACGAGAAAATTTGAAATCTGCAGAATTAAAGCAAGCTATTGTACTAGAAAAAATAATATTGCTATATAGTACTTACCTAGAAGAAAACTCAGAAAAAGACGCAGAAGAGTTCATGAATAAAGATTTATTACGAAAGATAAAAGGCAATATATAAAAATGTTTAAATTTCGATTTCAGAAAGCTTTAGAGCATTACATTGATTTAGAAAAAGAGGCAGAAAGAAATTTAGTAGAAAAAAATAATAAAATTATAGAAATTCAGCAAAAAATATATGGTCTGGAAAAAACATCAAAAAATATGAAATATGATTTGCAAAAAGTTTTGTCTGGACCTCTAAATATATTATTAATACAGGATTATCAAAACTACATCAATGTAAAGTCGCAAGAAATAATGAAAGAAAGAAATTTATTAGAAAATTTACAAAACGAAAAAGATCAATTACAAGAAGAATATTTTGAGCGACGTAAGGAAAGAAAGACGTTTGAGAAACTACGCGAACAACATTTTGAAAAATATAAAAAAGATGAAGAAAAAAAAGAGCAAAAAATAATAGACGAAATCACAAATAATATGTATAATAGGAGATAGTTATGGCAGATGAAGAAAAAAAAGAAGAAAAGAAAAAAAAGAAAAAAGGATATTTTTGGACAACAATATTTTTGTTTTTACTTTTCATTCTAACTGTACTAGGCGGAGTAGTATTTTTGGATATAATGGGGCTTATCAATGTATCTAAAATAGTACCAAAACAATCCTCTATTCGACGTATGCCATACGTGGGTAAATATATAAATTATAGCTATGAACTACATCTATCAGATGAAGATAGGCTAAGAGAGCTTGCAAATAAATATCAAGAACGATTAGATAACAAACGATTAGAGATAGAGTTAAAAGAAAAAATGCTCAAAGAAATAGAGGCTGATATTAAAGAAAAAGAAGAAGCTTTGAACCTGAAGATGGACGAGGCAAAAGAACTAAAAGAAAAGCTTTCGAAACAAGAAAAAGAGATAGATGAGCTAAAAAAATCGTATGAGGGAAAATTGGCAAATATAGATAAATTTGCCAATGTATACTCTAGAATGGAACCTATAGCAGCAGCTCGAATGATAGATACTATAGATAGTTTAGTCGCAGCTCAGATATTAGAAAAGATGGATGATAGACGGATTGCAAAAATATTAGAGCAGCTTAGTGTAGTGAACATAGAAAAGGCAAGAGAAATAACAGAAATAATGACAAAAAAAGGGGACGGAAACCATGAAGAAAAAGAAAATTAATTTTTTTTGGATATTAATAAATATAGCTTTTACGATATTTATTATTGACATGGTAAGAAATACTGTAAAAATTCGAAATGATATTTCTAGGTTAAAAAAAGAAAAAGGAAAAGAAGAAGAAGATATAGAAGTTCTATCTGAAAAGAAAAATGAACTCCAATACCAAATTAATAATATGGATACGGAAAAAATTGCTAGAGAAAAATTAAATATGGTAAAAGATGGAGAAAAAATTTATATAATTTTAGATTAAAAAATTTTATCATAGAAGGAGGATTATATAGTCAAATGCACAAAAATAGTATTGTAATACTTGATTTTGGTTCACAGTATAACCAGCTTATAGCAAGAAGAATAAGAGAACAAGGGGTGTATGCTGAGATAGTACCTTACAACATTTCTCTAGAAAAATTAAAAGAGATGGAGCCCAAAGGGATAATATTATCAGGAGGACCGGCATCGGTCTACACACAAGGCGCTCCAAAAGTATCAAAAGAGGTATACGAACTAGGAATACCGGTACTGGGAATATGTTATGGTATGCAGATGACTTCTGTTGCATTTGGCGGCGAAGTATTGAAAGCAGATAAAAAGGAATTTGGACGAGCTGAACTTATAGTGGGAAAAGCAGACTCACCTTTATTTTATGGGATACCAGAGAGATCACAAGTGTGGATGAGTCATGCGGATCATGTCACAGTACTTCCACAAGGATTTGAAAAAATAGGGTATACTGAGAACTCGGTAGCTGTGATAGCGCACAAAGAAAAATCAATTTATGCGGTTCAATTTCATCCAGAAGTAACTCATTCGATATATGGGACACAAATTTTGAAAAATTTCGTATTTGAAGTAGCAAAATGCGAGAAAAATTGGAGCATGGTAAACTATATTGAAACAACTATTGACGATATACAAAAAAAAGTAGGCGACAAAAAAGTTATATTAGGATTATCAGGTGGAGTGGACTCTTCAGTGGCAGCTGTATTGATTCACAAAGCGATAGGCGATAATTTGACATGTATTTTTGTAAACAATGGAGTACTTAGAAAAAATGAAGATAGTAAAGTAATGGAAACTTATGGGAAACATTTTAAGATGAACATAAAAATGATAGATGCTGAAGATAGATTTTTGGAAAAACTAGCAGGCGTATCTGATCCGGAGAAAAAACGAAAAATAATAGGACGAGAGTTTGTAGATATTTTTCAAGAAGAGGCAAAAGAAATAGTCGATGCTGACTTTTTGGCTCAAGGAACAATATATCCTGATGTTATAGAATCTCAATCTGTAAAAGGGCCATCTGCTACAATAAAAAGTCATCATAATGTAGGCGGCTTACCAGAGACACTGAATCTAAAACTACTTGAGCCATTACGAGAATTATTCAAAGATGAAGTACGAAAAGTCGGACGAGAATTAGGGATACCAGATGAAATGGTAGATAGACATCCATTTCCAGGTCCAGGACT
>CAZDNU010000034.1:0-4377 GCA_964506865.1 uncultured Fusobacteriales bacterium
ATATAAAGAAAAAAATATTAATAAAGTAATTTATTATATTTTAAATTTTTTGATGTATCAATTGAATTTCAGATATGAAAAAGGACGATACTTTAAATACAGTGATAAAAATAAGAGTTTTATGCTAAATCAAAAAATAGATTATTTAGAAAATAAAAAATTACCAAAAGAACTTATGCATTTAATTGAAGATATAGAAAAGGAATACTATACTGATGAAATAGTAGAAAATATAAGTTTGGATCTGTCAAAAAGTAAAATTTTATCGGATATATTTAACGAAAGAAAATGTTGTTTTTATGCAATTGAAGATATAGACGACAAAGAGTTATTGAAATTGCAATCTAATAATATGGTATTTTGCCCTATTATATATGATGAGAAATATTATGGAATAATTGTGTTAGAAAAAGAAGAAACAGCGATGAAATTAGAAGCAGAAGAGATAGAAATTTTGAAAATAATAACAAATAGTTTAGGGTTATATATTGAGAAAATTTTTATAGAAAGCCAAAACTTTGATATGGAACCTAGAAATGAATTAAGATGTAAAAAATGTAAAAAGAAATTATTAGTGTATAAAGGAGAAGCTGATTTTGTGGAGATAAAATGTCCGTATTGCAATACAAAAAACTCGCTGGACTAAAAGGGCACAACTTGTCAGAAACAGAACCCCGAATACGAACAAAACGAGAAATGGGTATATGTGTATTTGAAATATTATAGTAAACATGGTGCGAAAAAAATATTGAAAAAATGAAAAAAAAATGCTTTAGTAAACTATAGAAAAAAATATTTGCTATTATTGGGACTTTATTTTATATTATTTTGCTATTATTGTAAAAATTAAATACTAGAGACGCTAAACGTCCATTAATAACACTGTCTGGAACGGTGTTATTAATGGACGTTTTTTGCTGTTTTGAAATTACAATAAAAATAATAACGAAAGGAGGTTTTTTAGGGAATTTGTAAGTATAATTCTAAGAAAATGAAGGTGCGTTGGGGAAAATCAAACAAAATTAAACTAGGAGGGTGAAAAATGTTGGAAAAACTAAGTTTTTTAATGATTATGATTATGATTTTGAATGGATGTTTGGATGTGGCAAATGATGGGGAGAAAAAAGAAAACAAAGATTTTGGGGTAGAAATAATAAAAAGAACAGGAAAATTTGAGCAATTAAATTGGTTTAAATCCAAAAGTGAGAGTGAAATAGAAATAATTGATAATGGAGTCGTATGGAGTCCTGTAAAAAAGCCTACCACACTACATACCTATTTTAATCCAGTGGAATTTAAAGTAGGCAAAACAATTAAATTTAAAATGAATTGGGAAAGTGATGGGAGAGATGGATCTAATAAAGAATTTTCTGATCCACACAAGAGTGATCCAACTGACCAAGGTAAGGGGATAAGTGATAGATATTTACGTTTATTAGCCGGAACAGGAGATTTTAGAGTAGGATTTTTTCAATCTGACACAAAGGTTGGAAATAATACTTATGAAGGAAGAAAAGATGGAGCAACGAAAGAATTTAATAATTACAAAGGATTTCAAGTACGGATTCATCCGCATATAGGAGAAGGTTTTAAAGATATAAATAGATTAACAGAAGAACATGATAGTGGGAAGAGAGAAAGTCATGCTAATTTCCAGATGTGGACTCGTTTTAAGCCAGGTAAATATGGACTTATGAGCGATGAAGCACAAAATGCAGAAGATGATTATGCTGATGGTAGGAGCTTTAGCAAAAGTGATAAATGGGGACATAATGCAACTGGATGGGGGCCAAATGCTCCGTTTGGAAAAGCTACTCCTTTTGTTTTTGAACTAACTAGGACATCAGATACGGAATTTGAAGCTGTAGTAACTTTAAACGGAAATTCTACACCTTTATTGACCGGTAAATTTGATAAAGACTTTAAGCCTGAATTTTTTGATACTTTGGCAATAACATATACAAATTCTAGCAGAAGATATGAATATGTAAAGATAACGGATTTTCAAGTAGACGCAGATGGAGCTCAAGAAGAGGAAGAAAATACAAATGGGAAAGGACTTGTAGTGGAAGCAGAACATGTAAATTTAATAGGATTTCAAACTGCTTATCATACGGATGCAAGCAATGACAAGTATATTTACTCTATGCAAAACAATACAGGTGAAGCAAAAGAGGAAGCGAAGGCTGTATTTAGCTTTAATGTAAGTGAAGCGGGGAAATATTCTGTAACAGCAAAAACATCCAGCTTGCAAGAAACAAAAGATGCTAACTCTTTTTATGTAAAAATAAATAATGGCAAAATAGAACCTTACTATACAAAGCGAACAAGTAACTGGGTTGATAGTGACTTGGGAATTTTTGACATGGCAGAAGGAATAAATACAGTTACGATATATGCGAGAGAAGCAAAAACTTGTCTTGATAAGATAACTTTGGTGGCACAAGATGAAGATGCTAGTGGTGGAAGTGGTGACAACAATCTTAATCAAGATAAATATGATTTAGATTTACTTGATGAGAATGAAGCAGAGCATCCTGGAATAGACGGTAGTGGAAATTTTCCTGAATCAAAAGGGTATAAAGCGCCTGGTGTTGATTCGCCTTGGAGTATTATTATAGGAAAAGATGATGGACCCCTGAATGAGTATATCCAAAAGAAGTGGATAAATAGAGGAGTTGCCCAGTGGGATAATGAGGAGAAAGCCTTGCTGTGGCGACCAAGATATGTTTGGGTAGATAAAGATGATGATAATAAACAAGTAGCAGATGGAGAAGGAAAAAGAAAGCTAGTAAATAAAAATATGACGGTTTGGAGAAAATTGTCGAAAAAGCTATATTTTGATAATAAAAAAGAGAGCTCGGTAAAAGTAAAAATGATGTGGAAGATGGATACTAAGGCAATTCCTGAAGATAACAAACCTGAAGAAGATTATAATTATGACTTTGATTCTCAAGAGAATGTTTTGCGTGGTTTGAGAGGTACGGGAGATTTTAGACTATGTTTATTAGAAGGTATATTTTCTGATAACGGAGAAGTGATAACAGATACTAAAACTAAAAAGACAATGGCATTTTGGCCAGGTTATCAAGTGAGATTTAACCCGTTTGTTCACAAAAAACTGGGAGAATGGACAGGAGCTAATGATAATAGTAATGCAAGTCATTGGTATAGAGATAAACCGGCTCCTCCTGTGCATCCTGGAATAGCAGATGATTGGTGTCAAAGTAGAGAATATGATAATCATGCCGGTTGGGATAAAATAAGAACGGAAACAGGTTTAAAGTTTCCTTTGGCTTCACATGCACCATTTGATGAATGGTTTCCTGTGGAAGTAACTATAACAAGAAGAGAGGACGATGGCAAGTATTATTATCAAAGTACTTTTGACGTAAATGGAGACAACCATATTTTAAAAGAGTATAGATTTGAAATAGATAATGGTGAATTGAAGGGTACAGGAGACAGTAACGCTACAGTGAATGACATGAAAAAGCTTGACTATGTAGATACGTTGGCAATATCGTTTACAAATATAAGACCATATGGCACAGTTCATATAAAAATAGATGAGTTAGTATCTGATGTAGAAGAAGATAATTCTGATAACGATGATTCTAATGATGATGAGGAAGAAGTAAATTTCACTTTTGATAAAACTAATAAAGATGTAAAAAATGCTTATGAAGCAGACCTAAAAGGAGCGGACTACTCAAGTAAAGCTAAAGTTGGATCTCATTCACTAAATTTTAATGGTGGAAATGACTATGCAAAGCTACCTGTGGACTTAGCTAAAACAGATGAGTTTACTTTTGCTGTGTGGTTGAAATGGGATAGAATATCGAACTGGCAAAGAATATTTAGTGCAGGAAAAGATAGAGATAACGTAATGTTTTTGACTCCAAAAGATTCAAAAGGAAAAATAAGATTTCGAATAGAGAAAAATGGAGATAAACAAGAGATTAGAACAGATTATAGAGTAAAAGAAGATGAATGGACGCATATAGCAGTTACGTTAGATGGGGAAAAAGGAGTAATTTATGTAAATGGAGAAAAAGTTGAAAGTAGTAATATAAATTATGTACCAAACGACATAGACATAGAAGAGTTTTGGTTGGGTAAAAGTCAATTTGATGATCCAAACTTAAACGGAAGACTTGATGATCTTAAAATTTATAAAAGAGCATTAAGCGAAGATGAAATAAAAAAAATGCAATAATATATCATAGGTAACTCGAAAGGGTTACCTATTTTTATTATAAAGCCTATAAACCAACTGTTTTTCATAATCTACTGCCTTCTTATTTTTTACTCAACCTCTCCACTTTTTTCGCCAATTGGCGACTTACTTTTTTTCTACAGCAAAATAAAGTCGAA
>CAZDNU010000035.1:0-3564 GCA_964506865.1 uncultured Fusobacteriales bacterium
TAAGCAGCCGACCTTTAACAGCAAACAGCAAAAAGAAGCTTTTAGATATGTGCGAGCTCTACAAGAAGAACATAAAATAATACCAAGAGATTTAAATGAGGAAATGTCTCTAGCTATGTTTCAAGAAGGATTAGCAGCCTTTTTGATAATAGGACCGTGGGAGATGGAAAATCTAGTAGAATCTGGAGTGGACTTTGGTGTAGCCAACATTCCTTTGATAGATGAGACGAATAGATGGCCCAAACCCATAGTAGGACCGGATATTATGATGTTATCAAAAAAATCTAAAAAGAAAAAATTAGCGATAGACTATATGAAATATCTAATAGATGATGCAGCTCAGATGCAGCTTTTTACTAGTGGACAAATGTTACCGGTGAAAAGAAAAATACTGGAAAATGAGAAAATAAAAAATAGTAAAATTTATAGTGCGGTAAAAGGATTTATAAATCAAGCCCATTATGCGACCCCGATGCCGAGAGATCCCGAACTCAATATAGGGGTATGGTATTATGGAGCTCCAACTTTATCGGAAATATTGAATAATAGTAATTCGGATATAGATGAATTGGCTGAAAAAGTGCAAGAAAAAGCGTTGAAAGACTTAGAAGAATATCACAAAACAAAATAAGGTAATATTAATTAAAAGAAAGGGGGTTTGAGGCTGTTCAGCATTCTCTCATTTGATTTATAGAGAGTAAAAGCTCCTGCCAAGAGCATTATGAAGCCAAAAATAGGATTAAAAAGCAAATTTTCATTTATAAATATAATAATTTTGGGAATAGTTATATATTTTTTTATGAGTTCAGCATTTAAAGAGTTTAACAAGTTATCAATAGATTTTTCTGATGAGGTCATAAATGAAATGGAGAGAGCGATTGATACTAAACTTACAGATGCTACTAAAATTGCAGAAGAGTTAATACAAAAACAAAAAGACACTCTTAGTTTTGAATTGAATTTAGTGGGATCAAACGAAGTTATACATGATTTGATGCTACAAGAAAGAGCGCCTGCACAAATAATATATGATAAAAATGGATTGGTCTTGGAAAAAAAATATAAAAAGGCTAGTAGAGCTGACGTTTATCGTACGCTAGGAAACATAAAAAAGGATAGTTATTATGCATCTTATCATAATTCGAAGCAAAGAGGCATAGAATTAGTAGGGGTAGACAAGAAAATAAAGGGGAGGACAAGTGGTTTTCCAAAAGAATTCCGAGAAAAAAATAATTCTGAAAAAATAAAAAAAGTAGTAGAAGGGCGTACATCAATTGTGGGCTTTGAATCCAAAGGCAATAAAATGGGTGTAAAGGCATATAAAAGTATAATAGAAGACGGTTTTGAAAAAAAAGTAGCAGTGATAATAATAACAGAAAACTTAGATAATCATTATGTAAATAATTTAAAACAAACAACAGGAATGGAAATCAGAATTTATAGTAAAGGAAATTATATCATCGGAAGCATAAGAGATAATTCGGGGCAGGAAATAGCGCGCGATGATAAATCGGAAATATTTAAAAAATTACAAAGAGAGGAATCGGCCGTAAAAATAGAAAAGATAAACGTAGGAGATCAAATAATTTCCTACAAAACAATGTATATTCCTCTTCGGAATTATCTAGGGGAAAAAATAGGAATGCTAGGACTATCTCTATCTTTAAATGATTATGAAAATGCAAAAGCTGCTTTTGAGCTATCAAAAAACAAAAAAACAGAGGATTTAAAAAATAAACTAAAAGTACTAGCATTGATATGCATAATCGTATCAGTAGTCCTAGTATATATAGGATTTAATAGCATTGTAAAACGGATAACTAAATTGAAAAAAGCGCTTTCGAATATCTCAGAGGCAAATTACAGCCAACAGATAGATGTAGGGGCCAATGATGAATTAGGTGAAGTAACCGAAAGTTTTAACATTATGTCAGCAAAATTAAATGAAAGCTTTCAAAAAGAAAAAAAATATATAAGTGAAATTGAAGTCTTAAATAAGAATTTAGAAAAAAAAGTAGAAGAAAGAACATTTGAGATAGAAAAACTGTACGAAGAAGTAAAAGCAAACAATGAAAAACTGAAACAAGTAGATAAATTAAAGGATGATTTTTTGGCGAATACTTCACATGAATTAAGAACACCATTGAATGGAATAATAGGAATATCAGAGTCACTTATTGATGGAATAGCCGGAAATTTAGATAAAAAAGTTATATCAAATCTAAAAATGATATCTTTAAGCGGAAAAAGACTGATAACTTTAGTAGATGACATTTTGGATTTTTCAAAGATAAAAAACAAAGGTTTGGAATTGAACATAAAGGATATTGATTTGGAAAGTATTGCTGAAAATGTGATAAGTTTGCTAAAACCTCTGGCGGATAGAAAAGGTATAAGTTTAAAAAATAACGTTAGAGCTTGCATGGGACAAGTTTTGGGTGATGAAGACCGAATCCAGCAAATTTTAAGCAATCTTATTGGAAATGCTATCAAGTTTACCGAAAAAGGGTACATAGAGGTAGGCGCAAATGAACATGAAGATAAATGCATCTTGTATGTAAAGGATACGGGAATAGGTATAGCAAAAGACAAACAAAGTATTATTTTTGAAACTTTTCAGCAAGCAGAAGAATCTGTGGCACGTAAGTATGGGGGGACCGGTTTAGGTTTGACAATTAGTAAAAAATTGGTAGAACTCCATGGAAGCAAATTAAACTTAGAATCAGAAGAAGGACTTGGAAGTACTTTTAGCTTTTCCTTGAAAAAAACAAAAGATGCAAACGACAATAAATTGCTAGAGCCTAAAAGACCAAAAGTCGTAGAAGAAAGTAAAGAAAAATTGATTGAAAATACAGAAGAATTAGAAATGGAAAGCAAAGTAATGGAAGATAAAAAAGGAACAGTTTTAGTAGTGGATGATGAGCCTATCAACTTGCAGGTGGTATTAAACTATCTTACACTGGAAAGATATGAAGTAATACTGGCAAGCAATGGAAAAGAGGCTTTGGATATAATTAAAGAACGATATGAATCTATAGACTTAGTGATACTTGATGTAATGATGCCTGCGATGTCAGGATACGAAGTTTGTAAAAAAATAAGAGAAGACAAATCAATGTATAAATTGCCAATAATAATGCTTACGGCAAAAACACGAGTGGAAGATATAGTGCAAGGATTGAGTGCAGGTGCAAATGATTATTTGACGAAACCGGTAGAAAAGCTAGAACTTTATGCAAGAGTGGATACTCATATTGCGCTCAAAAAAGCAGTAAGCCAAGCTTTGAAAATATCTAAAAAGCTAGAAGCAGAGAAAGAACAAAGAATTTTCAGTGAAAAGCTAAATGAAATAACAAGATCATTAAGTTCTACATTGATATTGAAAGAAGTATTAAAACTATTTATGGAAAAACTACAAAATATAATTCCGTATGAAAAAGGGTTTGCAGTATCTAGCGAAAATCAAAACTTTGACTTAGTAGTGACATCAGGCTTTGAAAGTCAAGATAAGTTTTCTATATACCAGCAAAATGAAAAGCAGATAAATTACTTACTAAGTAGTAA
>CAZDNU010000036.1:0-3717 GCA_964506865.1 uncultured Fusobacteriales bacterium
GCGGCGGGGGAGGCGGTGGCTGGTAAAAAGCCAACCCCTACTTCAGCGACATACAAAAAATTAAGATATATATTGACTTTTTAGTATTGATAGGCTATAATTCTTGGTGTATTGCTATGAAAATTATCTGAAAAAAGGAGCTGAAGTGATGGAAAACTTAGATGTAGCAAATTTAGAAAAAATATTTTGGGGAATATCGATTGTATTTTCGTTAATATTGATAATTCAAACCGTACTAGCTTTTATGGGTGTAGGAGATTATGATTTGGATGCACCTGATGTGGATGGAGTACTAGATTTTGATGCAGATACAGGAAATTTTCCGTTATTATCAATACGAAATTTTGTAGTATTTTTCACAGTATTTGGATGGTCGGGAATAGTAGGAATAAGACTTGAATTTACGATGATACGTACAATAGCCTTTGCATTGATTATGGGCTTTATAACTATGTTGATAGTAGCATATATATACTACATGTTTCTTAAAATGGCAAGTGAGCGAACAGATAAAATAGAGTATGCTCTTGGTAAGGTTGGTGATGTATATTTGCGAATACCACCTCAAAATACTGGTAAAGGCAAAGTACAACTTGCTGTACAAGGAGCAATAAGAGAGTTAGCTGCAATAACTGATTCAAAAGAAGAGTTGAAAACTGGAACTACAGTAAAAGTAATAGAAATAATAGATGATGAGCTAGTAAAAGTAGAAAAAATATAAATTAATTAGGAGGTAAAAAATGGAAGAGTTAGTAATACTAATATCCATAATAGTAGCAGTAGTATTTAGTTTTATAATTGTTTTATTGTCAAGATACAAGAGATGTCCATCAGATAAAATATTGGTCGTGTATGGTAAGATAGGGAAACAAAGAGATGGAAGCGGACGTTCGGCAAAATGTATACATGGTGGAGCAGCTTTTATTGTTCCGGTTTTTCAGAGTTGTGAGTTTTTAGACTTGACTCCTATGTCTATAGAGGTCAATCTAAAAAAGGCACTGAGTAAGCAAAATATCCGAGTCGATGTGCCTGCTAGATTTACAGTAGGGATATCTACTGATCAAAATGTAATGACAAATGCTGCAGAAAGACTTTTGGGATTGACGCTAAAAGATATACAAGAGATGGCAAAAGATATAATTATAGGGCAAATGAGACTTATAGTAGCCACAATGGATATAGAAGAGATAAATACAGATAGAGACAAATTTTTGGATGCAGTATCAAATAATGTAGAATCTGAATTGAAAAAGATAGGTTTAAAACTTATAAATGTGAATGTAACAGATATAGAAGATGAATCAGGATATATTATTGCTCTTGGAAGAGAAGCTGCAGCAAAAGCTATAAATGATGCAAAAAAAGTAGTAGCCGAAAAAGAAAGAGATGGAGAAGTAGGTCAAGCAGAAGCCGAAAAAGAAAGAGATATAAAAATAGCAGAAGCTAAAAAAGAAAGAGAAATAGGTAAAGCTAACGCTACAAGAGACGAAGAGATAGGTAAAGCTGATGCAGAGAAAACAAGAAGAATTAAAATGGCAGAAGCCAATGCAAAAGCAATAGAAGGAGAAAACTTATCAAAAATAGAGATTGCAAACTCAGAAGCCACTAGACGAGAAAAAGAAGCGGAAGCGAAAAAAATTGCAATTTCAGCAGAAAAAGTACAAACTGCAAAAGCTCTAGAGGAATCGTATGTAGCAGAAAAAGAAGCTGAGATTATAAGGGCAGAAAGAGAAAAAGCAACTCAACGTGCAGATATAATAGTAGCAGCAGAGATAGAAAAAGAAAAAGTAGAGATAGAGGCAGAAGCAGAAGCCGAAAAACGAAGAAGACATGCAAAAGGGGATGCAGATGCTGTATTTTATAAAATGGAAGCTGAAGCTAGAGGGACATTTGAGATGTTGAGTAAGCAAGCAGAAGGTTTTGAAAGATTGGTAAAAGCTGGTGGGGCAGATCCGAAAAATGCTGTATTGCTTATGATTGCAGATAAATTACCGGAATTAGTAAAAACACAAGTAGATGCTATTAAAAATATAAAAATAGATAAGGTAACAGTATGGGATTCTAATAATGGTGGAGAAGGTAGTGATGGAAAAACATCAACAGCTAATTTCTTGTCGGGAATAGCAAAATCTATCCCACCTCTAGATGATTTGTTTAATATGGCTGGAATGGAGTTGCCAAATTACTTAGGAAGTAAAAAATCTGAAGATGGAAGTGATAATAATAATCCGTTAGCAGAAGCAGCAAAAAAATTAAAAGGCAAAAGCGAATTATTTAAAGAGTCAAATTTAAAATCTGAAGACAATAGTACCAAAAAATAAAGTTAAGGGCAGGGTTTTCCTGCCCTGTTAACTTGTATAGATGAAAGATTTAATAAACACCCATTTATAAATCAAGAGCTGACTCTTATTGTAAGGCAATTAGCTCCGACAGAATACCAGAGTTTAATTTTAAAAACTTCAAAATCTAACTTTTGCAAACTCACGTTGTTTAAACAGTGCAAACGTTTTCGATTTTATCAGTAAAACAATTTAAACTCCGTCAAAAATAAACATTCCAGCTCCTTTTTTTAAATCAACAGTTGCAGGAGTAACTCCAAAAAACTCAATTTCTTCATTTGCATTGTTTTTTGTATTCCTAGCTATTAAAATTTTTCAAAATGTATCCTAGATTGATCATATCTATCAATAAATTTATTTTTAGTACTGTCATCTGGGTATCCAATAGAGATAACTGCAAAGGGTTTTATATTATCAGGAAGATCAAAAATTTCTTTTAAGTATTTCATTCTATCTTCAAGAGGAGCAACACCAAGCCAAACAGCCCCAAGGTCAAGCTCCACAGCTTGCAATAGTATATTTTCTGTTGCAGCACTCATATCTTGTTGCCAGTTTTCAGGAAATTTTATTCTTTGCTCATTTGCAAATAGGACAAATGCTAGTGGAGCTTCTGCAATAAGTTGTGCATACGGACTCATTTCTGAAAGCTTAATTAAATTTTTCTTCTCTTGAACAACAAGAAACTCCCATGGTTGTTGATTACCAGCAGACGGAGCTTGCATAGCAGCTTTTAAAAGGCTATAAATTTTGTCTTTTTCCACTAATTTCTTTTTATATTTTCGAATGCTTCTTCTATTAAAGATACTCTTCATTTTATTACCTCTTTCTTATAAGTTATATGTAGCTGTTTAAAAAAACATTATATATTTTAGATGACTCAAGGCATACGAATGGGTTGATATAAATATGATTGAATAAGTGTGTTATAGCATTATAGTGATGTCAACTACTATTACGACAATTATTAAAACTTAGTTTTTTGAACAAAAAGATGGCTAATTGCCATCTTTTTGTGTAGAATTTATTTGATTTCTGAATAAGATAAATCTTGAATCAAAGAATACTCTTTATCAAAATTATAAAATTTTACCTAAAAATTCTTTTGTACGTTCTTCTTGTGGATTATCAAATATATCTGAAGGGGTACCTTCTTCTACAATAAGTCCATCATCCATAAAGATAACTCTATCAGCTACTTCTTTGGCAAATCCCATCTCATGTGTTACTACTATCATAGTCATACCATCTAAAGCTAACTTTTGCATAACCTCTAAGACATCTCCCACAAGTTCGGGATCTAATGCAGAAGTAGGTTCGTCAAATAGCATAACATCGGGATTCATTTCAAGCGCTCTAGCAATAGCCACTCTTTGTTTTT
>CAZDNU010000037.1:0-10860 GCA_964506865.1 uncultured Fusobacteriales bacterium
TAGTGAGATTTATAAGATGCAAAACGAAGGTGTAAAAATTATATTAAAAAAAAATATGCAGGATTTGATTTGGGGAATAAACGAAGTGCTAGAAACAGCAAAATATCCGGAATGGTATGAAATAATACAAACTGACAGCGTACGAGTAAAAAAAATAATTGATAATTTCCATAATAGTATAGAGGATTTTTTTCAACAGATAAATATAGCTGTAGAAAAGTCAGATGAGTATGAATATCGAAAGTATATACATAAGATACAAGGTATTGTAGGATTTGCAGAAGATCAATATGCAAATGAAATAGTTGGAAAATTAAGAGAACTAGTTGAAATGAAAGATAAAGTAAGGATAAAAATATATTTAAATAAACTAAAAAAAAGATTGGTGGATTTTTTGAGTTTATTTAGGTAGGGAATATATAATGGAAGTTTATACTAGGAATTACTGTATTTTTTTAAGACGGCAATAATATTTTTGATATCGTATGGTTTTCTGATAAAATCAGAAGCACCTAACTTGAGAGTATGTATTAGTCTAGCTTCATGTGCTAAAGCAGAAACGACAATTACTTTGAAATTGTGTGGTATATCTTCTAATTCAGCCAAAAAAGTTATGCCGTCCATTTCAGGCATAGTCATATCTAAAGTGACAATATCAGGGTGAAGTGACTGTAATTTTTCTAAGGCATCTTTGCCGTTTTCAGCTTCACCAATAACTGTAAAATCGAGATTTTGTTCTATAATTTTTTTGAGTTGCTTTCGCATAAAGAGTGCATCATCAACAATAAAAATTTTTGTAGCCATAAATCTCATCCTCCGATTGTTATAATAAGTAATTATAACATGAAAGTGGAAAAATAAAAAGAGAATATTGAAAGACAAATAGGAGGTGAGAGGCATGAAAAAGGTCATCCTTTCCATACTGTTATTTCTTTTTATGATAATATCAGCTTATTCGAAAGAGATAGAGGTAAAAAAAGGTAGAATAGATATAAATAAGACAGTACTTGATGAAAAAGGCTATATAAGTCTGGATGGGGACTGGGAAGTTTATAGTGAAAAATTTATTTTTTCAGAGGAAATAGAAAACATGCCTGATACATTTTATGACATACCTGGAAGCATAAAACAAGTATTTGATGATAAAGATACCGGCCATGTGACAATGAGACTGCAAGTGGATAATTTAGAATCAGGCAAGTTATATGGGCTATATTTGCCACAGATAAGGTCGGCCTATAGACTTTATATAAATAAAAAAAAGGTAAGCGAAGCAGGGCAGGTAGGTATAGATAGAGCAACGATGTTACCAAAAGCTGAGCCAAAGGCAGTTATATTTTATAGTGAAGCTAAGACAACTGAATTTATTTTTCATATTTCAAATTATTATGATCCGTGGGGTGGAATATGGGAAAGTATTTATATGGGAGAGGCAGACATTATAAAGACGATGGAAAATAAAAAAATAGGTGTGGAGTTTTTCTTTGTAGGAGCTTTATTAATAATAGGGATTTATCAATTGAGTTTATTTTCGAAAAACCCAAAGCAACTTTATCTATTATATTTTTCAGGATTTTGTATGCTGATGGCAGGCCGGATTCTAACAACAGGCTCGGAATTGATAAACTATATATTTCCTGGATTTAATTGGACATGGAATTATAAATTGGAGTATTTTACATATTTTGTTGGTGTAGTGCTTTTTTCGCGAGTAATAGCAGAAACTTATAACTATTTGGACAAAAAAAATATTTTGAAAATATTAAATATAATTGGTATTTTTTTAGGGCTGGCGGTAATAATAACAACGGACTTTACCAACAATATAGTATTTTTTATATTTGATTTTGGACATATAGTAACAATATGTAACATAATTTTAGGAGTAGTAATATTGATAAAAGGTGTAAAAAGCAAGGAACAGGGAGCCTTGGAAAATTTGCTTGGAGGCCTTATATTGGCTTGCATAGTGATAAATGATATCTTGGTAGGGGTAGAGTTCATCAAAGGATCTTATCTAGTACCATACGGAGTATTTGCATATATTATATTTCAGATGTGGATTATAGCAGCTCGTTACGCAAATGCTTTTAGGACTGCGGAAAACTTGTATGAAGAATTAGATATACAAAATAAAAAATTGGAAAGAATAGATAAAATAAAGGATAGTTTTTTGTATAATACATCAAACAAATTACAAAGCCCTTTAAATAATATAATAGGAGTATCGGAAGATATAAAAGAGAAGTATAAAATATGTGATAAAGCAGAAGATGGGATGGAATTAATTCATAAAAATGCTCGTCATTTACGAAAAATGGTAATGGATATATTAGAATTTGAAAAACTGAAAAATAATGAGATAAAAATAGAAAAAGAAAAAACAGATCTATATACGATAGTAGATAATATAATACCATTATTACACTATGTATATAAGGAAAAAAATATAAAAATAGAAAATAATATAAAAAGAAGAGAAAATTTTGTGTGGGCCGACATACAAAAGGTTGAACAACTTTTTTATAATGTAATAGAGAATGCTTTAAAGTACAGCTTTGAAGGACCTGTAAAAATAGAAACTAAAAAACTGGATGATAAGATACGAGTAATAATAAAAGATAAAGGAATGGGAATTGTAGAAGACAAGCAAAAAAATATATTTAAAGCTTTTGAATATTATGAACGTTCATTAGATGAAGTCGAAGGAATAGGGATGGGCTTGCCGTTATCAAAAAAAATTGTAGATTTACATAACGGGGAGCTATATATAAAGTCGAAATATAATGAAGGCACAGAGGTGATTATAGATTTTCCAAAAGCTGAGAATGGAAACTATGTTATCAAGTCGTACGATAAAAAGATATTGAGCAAAAATTTTGAGTTGATAATAAAAGAAGACCAAAAGAGTATATTTATTGTAGATGATGATGTAATAACTTTGCAGACGTTAGGTTATTATTTGCAAGAAATGCCTTATAATTTGATATTGATAAATAATTCAGAAGATCTTATGCAGAAGATGAAAAAGTATGGGAAACCGGAAATACTTATACTAGATACAATTATGCCTAAAATTTCAGGGTATGAATTGTGTGTTAAGCTAAGAAAAACTTATAGTCAGTACGAGCTACCGATAATATTTGTAGTAAAGCAAGCAAGAATAGAACGGGTGGAGGATATATTTGAAGTAGGAGGAAATGACTACATCGAAAAGCCTATAGAAAAATACTCATTTAGATTAAGAGTATCCAATCTGATCAAGCAAAAAGAAGCTATGGAGAATATATTGAAATATCAAGAAGAGAAAGAAAAAAGGGAGTTCATTGAAAATTTGGCAAAAGCAACAAAAAATTTAAGTAGAATAGTAGCAGTAGAAGAGATACCGGAAGCCTTAAATAAAATATTGGAAGGAATCAGTACTTACTCAAAACTTCATTTTTTTATATACGATGAAAAAAAGAAGTTTAGATTGATAAATGCTAAGACTAAAGATCTAGAAAAAAACTTAAACAAATATGCAGATAGATTGTCCGATATAAAAAGAAAAGATGTAGATAAAAAGGTAATAGTAAATGAAGAAAAATATGGAATATATCTAAAACGAGCATTGCTGATACCTGTATTTTATCATGAAAAAATAAATGCGATAATAATATTAGAGGATATAGATGAAAAAATAAGTCAGTACAAAATAAATCTAATATTTGCACTAATGGGACAAATAGGGTTTGCAATAGAAAATGTAAAAATGTTAAAGGAACTATTTGAAAATAAGAGTTTGAATTCCATAGTAGCGCTAGCAAAAGCTATAGTGCATGAACTGAGAACGCCCATTTCTGCTATAAAAGGATTTAGCCATTTAGCATATACGAAAATGGATACAATAAAAAATGGATGGGAGAAAGATGTAAATTATATAAAGATAAAAAAGTATATTAGCACTATTGAAAAAGAATCAGAAAGAGTAGATCAGATGGCAAAGGAGTTACTGGAATATGCAGCAATAAAAGATGTGATTTTGAAGAAAGAAAAGCTATATATAAAAGAGTTTTTCGAAGATATATTTATGAAAAATAAATATGCTTTTGACTTGGATAATATAGAATTTTATGTGAACGCCAAGCCCGATGATTATATATATGGAGATAAAGAAAAATTGTATACAGCGTTTTATAGTATAATAAAAAACTCATTGGAAGCTCTAGATTACCAGAAAGAAAAAAATATAATCAGAATAACGTATGTGGATGAAGAGGAAGGAAAATATATAGAGATAGAAGATAATGGGATAGGACTTGCACGTGAGATAAAAGACAGCATAATAAAGCCGCTGGTAACTACCAAAACTCAAGGGACAGGCTTAGGGCTGGCAATAGCAAATGGCATAATAGAAAAGCATGGCTGGCGCTTAAGTTTTAGCTCCGAACAGAAGAAATGGACAAAGGCTAAAATTACGATATTATAACACACAGACAGCGAGCAATATACAAGTTTAAAAAAAAGTGACCACAAAACAGAAAATAGGTTCCGGAAAAGAACATAAAGAAAAAAAATAAGTCATTTGGTATTGACAAAATTTGATTTATGCTGTAAAATTGTAATAGCAAAGTGAAAAAAGGGGAAAAGGAGATTGTGTAATGAAGAAAAAAATGATTTTGCTATTACTTTCTTTTTTGTTCATTTCATGTACGGACTTACAAAAAAATAAGGGTAAGATAACACAGCCTAAAACAGTAAAACATGATAACAAAGAAGATTATCAAAAACTGGACAGTGAGAAATATTTTTTGTTGAAAAAAAGAGCTGAAATGATTGATGAAATATGTAAACTTGAGATTGAAAGATTAGAAATACTGGCAAAGTATAATGAAGTCAAAGAGTTAAACGAATACTTAGTAGAGAAAAATCAATCTTTGACAAAACACAGCTCGGATCTGTTTGAAAAAAATACTCAACTGGCAAAAGAAAAAAATAAAATTTTGAAAAAGTATGCTTTAGAGCAATCAAAAAAAGAAAAGGAGCCAATAGAAAAAACTGAAGCAAAAGAAAATTTAGATAACAAGCAGGAAGTATATGTGGTGAAAAAAGGAGATACAGTAGCAAAAATTGCAAAAAAGTTTTCTAAAAAAGAAGATGATATAGTTTTAGAAAATGAAAATATAAAAGAAGGTCAATCCTTACAAACAGGATCTAAGCTATTTCTAAGAGATATTTCTGGGTTTATATATGTGGTAGATGCTGGAGACACATTGTATGATATATCAAATAAATTTAAAGTATCACATCTTGATATTATGGACAAAAACAACAAAAAAGATCAACAAATATTTGCGGGAGAACAATTAATAATACCTTTTGCATTTCCTAAAGAAGAATTTGTAAATCCCCTAAAGGATCATACAGTAGAAATAACAAGTTATTTTGGAAAGAGAATGCATCCCATAAAAAAAAGAATATTGCATCATAGTGGGATCGATTTGAAAGCGAAAATAGGAACACAAGTTTTAGCGAGCATGGATGGAGTGGTTATGTTTGCGGGGCATGCTTCGGGATATGGCAATTTAGTGAAACTGAAGCATGAAGATGGATACATAACTTATTATGGGCATTTAAGTAAATATAATGTAAAAAAAGGAGATAAGGTAGTGGCTGGACAGCTCATAGCAAAGACTGGGAATACTGGCATAAGCAGCGGACCACATTTGCATTTTGAGATAAGACATAAAAATAAGCCCATAAATCCAGTATGTTTTTTGAAAGAGCATAAAAATATAATAAATAAAAAAAGACATTACGTAAAATCGGATATAGAAAGTAATAAAAAAATGGCGAGAAATTAAAATCGCCATTTTTTTTTATTACAGTTTTATAAAAAGTAATTTACAATTATATTTTTTGCGTCAGCTAAACTGACCTTAATGTTTCCAGTGTCGCTATCTAATACAAGAGTATTTTTTTCTTTGCTTTGAAGCAAAAAAATAGTATTCTCAGTTAAGTTTTTTTCTTTAAAAAACTCAATTACAGCTGGTGAACCTTTGATTTCTATTATTTTTCCTTGTAATCCTATAGGAAATTCGGATAATGCAATTGGTTTTATTAACTTTAGCTGCCGACTTAAGTTAGTTTGAATTTTTTCAAAGACATTTAAAAATGAGCGCAACTCATCTTCAGACAGATCTTTAGTGATATTAGATATAATCGTTTTATGGAATTTAGTGTGGTAGTTTAATGCATCCAACCCTTTTTTACTTAACGATACAAAAACTTTTCTCCTATCATGTTGACATCGCTTTCTCTCAATAAACTTCTTTTCAGAAAGCTTATTTATTGCAACAGTAGCAGTCCCCATTGTAATCCCCAACTTTTCAGAAAGCTCATTCATGGATAGTGAATCAGTACCAATAGCTTCAATTACGTGGAGCTCTGTAGTGGTTATGTCTTTTATCCCCAGCTTTACAGAGATTTCCTCTACTTCGTAAAAAAGTTTATAAAATTTTTCCAATAATTCATTAACAGATTCTAAAATCATATTATTCCTCCTGTTTTGTTTAAAACAAAGCTTTAAGGTTGTCTATTCTCTCCTTATAATCACCAGAAAATACATAAGAACCAGCAACGAGCACATTCGCGCCATTGTCTATACATATTTTTCCAGTTTCCTGATTTATACCACCATCAATTTCGATTTCGACATTAGGTGCTAATGAGCGAATTTTTTTTATTTTAGATACAACGCTATGTATAAATTTTTGTCCGCCAAAACCTGGATTTACTGTCATAATTAGTACTAAATCCACTTCAGCCAAAACATATTCGATGCTTTCTACAGAAGTAGCAGGATTTATAGATACTCCGGCTTTTAGACCTAAAGACTTAATTTCTTGGATTGTACGGTGCAAGTGCGTAGAAGCCTCAGCATGTACAGTTATAATATCAGCACCAGCCTCAGCAAAATCTTTTAGATATCTTTCGGGAGAATTTATCATTAAATGCACATCAAATATTTTATTGGTATCCTTTCGAACAGATTTTATTATTGGTGGTCCGAAAGTAATATTTGGTACAAACATACCATCCATTACATCGATATGGATATAATCAGCACCTGCATTATCGATAGCTTGAACCTCTTTTCCAAGTTTGCTAAAATCAGCAGATAGTATAGAAGGAGCAACTTTAATCATAAATATTTTTCCACCTTTCACATAAAATTTCATAGTTAGTTTTATAAAAATGATAACGCTTTTCTAGAAAAGCGTTTCTTTCTACATAGTCTTTGACTCCGCATTTTGGTTCGTTGATATGAATACAATCTCGAAATTGACATTGCATAGCTGCATCTTTAAAATCCGGAAAAAAATCCAAATAATCTTCGAATGAAGATATCTTAGGTAACTCAATAGTAGAAAAGCCTGGAGTATCTGCTATATGACCGTTACAATTGCTCAAATGGAGGAGTTTGCTGATTTTTGTAGTATGGCGTCCTCTTTTTATTTTTCGACTAAGTTCAGATGTTTCAAGTTTTTCTTCATCTTGGATTAAGTTTATAATAGAAGACTTACCTGCACCGGAGGGACCGGCAAAAGCACTTATTTTTCCTTTTAACAAATTATTTAAAATTTCTATGTTGGTTTTTTTTTCAGCAGAAACGAAAACATAATTTATATCTAAATTTTCTAAAAACAACAAGTTGGACTTTAGAGTTTCGACTTCATCGAATGTCAACAAATCAACTTTATTGATGACTACTACTGGTTTTATTTTGTAATACATTGCATTTAAGACAAGTAAATTCAAAATATTAAAATCAATAGCAGGATCTTTGCCTGCAATGCAAATCAATAAAAGATCCAAATTTGCCAATAGTGGACGATTGATCATATTTGTGCGAGGCTTGACTTCGTTTATAGAACTATCATCGGAATCAAATACAACTCGATCTCCGACTATACATTGTTTATTTTTTTTATCTCTTTTTAACTTTCCTCGTAACTTACATTCATGTACGGTCTTATCTGTCTCTACATAATAAAAACCATTAGTTTTAGTGATTACAATACCTTCTATTTGCAAATTATCCTCCTAGTTTTGATTAATTATAAGATCTACAACAGTTCCAGCTTTTATTTTTTCACCTGGTCTCGGATTAGACTCCAATATTATATCATTTTCCAAAATAGGGTCGTTGATATAGTCTTTTTTACCTATAATAATCCCGTTTTTATTGAAAATCACTTTAGCTTCACGAAGGTTTACGCCTATTAGATCTGGCATATATAAACTATGTGAATCGTTTTTTATACTTACAAGAAAGGATATATCTGAATTATCAGCTACAACTTCACCGGGACTGGGATCGGAAGTGATCACTCTATTATACGCATAATTATGGTGAGTGTATGTTATATTTTTTATGTTAAGCCCCTTCTTTTCTGCTAAGACTCTGGCAGAAGTCAAGTCCATTTTCGAAAAATCAGGGATTTTAACTTCTTTTTTGCCCTTGCTTACCCAAACTTTAATAGATCTGCCCGGTTTAATTATTTTTCCTGGGTCAGGTATTTGAGAGTAAATAAGCCCTTTGTCGTACTCCGAAAAATCTTCTCCTATTTTAACAGCTTTTAGTTGTGTTATTTTTAAGTCATTTTTCGCACGAATAAATTCCATAGAAATCAAATTAGGAGTTTCTATAAAAAAATCATTGAAAAAAAGCTTAACAAAAACTTTGTGTCCGAAGTATAAGAGTGGGATGAAAAGACAAAATATAATTAAACTCATAAGAAATTTTTTTAAACGCATATCATCTGACTCCTTTAAATTAAAATAAGTTATTTGGTAAATAAAACAACTCTATACAATAATATATCACAAGTATAAAAAAATATCAACAAAAATACTTGATAAATTTTGTTTGAAGTGATAAAATAAATAGATTGTATTATCAAAAAAGATAAGAAAGCTAGAATAAGAACTTTGCAGTGAAAGCCAAAGAGAGTTTCCGAACAAAATATGATTACTTCATTATAAATTGATTAACGAGGAGATAGATGATGAATATTACAAAATTCATAAGTGAAAAAGAGATAGAGGAAAAAATTGTAGAATTAGCAGAAAAAATAAATAGAGATTACAAAGATAGTGAAAAGGTAATAGTGGTGGGCTTATTAAAAGGCTCTTTGCTTTTTATGGCTGATTTAATAAGACAATTGAAAATTCCAGTTTTTATTGATTTTATGACAGTATCCAGCTATGGCAACGACACAGAAAGCTCTAGAGAGGTCAAGATAATAAAGGATATGGATGAAAATATAATGGGAAATGATGTGATTATTGCAGAAGATATTATAGATACTGGATTGACTTTGCAAAAAATAGTAGAGATACTTAAAAATAGGTCACCTAAGTCATTAAAATTGTGTACTTTTTTAAGTAAGCCGGCAAGACGAGAAGTAAAAGATTTGACAGTAGATTATGTTGGTTATGAGATACCTGATAAATTTGTAGTGGGATATGGACTAGATTTTGCAGGAAAGTATAGAAATTTACCGTATGTAGGTATAATGGAAGGGGAAGAGTAATGTCTGAATTTAATTTTGATGAGATAGAAGAATTTTACAAAAAAAGTGTATTAGGTGACAAAAAAGAAGAAAAAAAGCCAAAACATAATAAGAATAAAATGCAATTTTTAGTATTTTTTATAATGTCATTACTTGTAATAGGGATAATAATAAAATTGGCAATGCCAAATAAAACGGAAAGTAATGCCATGCAGGATATAAAACTAGAAACAGGGGGGGCAAATGGAAATGGAGAAGAAAACCCTAATTATGCACTATCTGATTCAGAAGAAGATAAAGGTGAATTGGAAGCAGAAAAAAAAGACGAAGAAAATATTATAAACGAAAAAGTAGAAAGCCCAGAAAAACAAAAGATGACTAAAATTGTAACATCAAGAAAAAATACGAAAAATGTGAGTCCGATAGCATACATGATACAAGTAACAGCCTCTAAAGACAAGAATGCACTGGAAAAAGAAAAAGAAAGATTAAAAAAAATAGGTTGTAGTACACGAATAATAGATGAAGGTGGAAAATACAGATATAAATTGATAGTAAGCAATGAATTTAGTAAAAGAGAAATGGCAGAACAATATATGATAAATCTAAAAAAAAGAGGGAAAATACCTGAAGGGTCATGGGTAAAGATAATAGATAAGACAAAATAATTGAAAAGAGGAAAAGATGAGTTTTAAACATAAAAAAAAATATGGTCAAAATTTTTTAAATGATCAGAATATACTTTCTGAGATAATATCTGTATCTAATATAAGCAACGAAGAAGATATACTGGAAATAGGGCCAGGCGATGGAGCATTAACAGCACGGCTTTTAGAAAAAGCCAAAACAGTAAGTTCAGTGGAAATAGATGATGACTTAAAAAATGTATTAGAAACAAAATTTGAAGATAAGGTGAACTTTAGATTGTTGATGGGAGATATACTGGACTTGGATATCGCAAAAGAATTTGAAGGGAAGATAAAAGTAGTAGCCAATATCCCATACTATATAACTTCGCCGATTATCAACAAATTGATAGAGTATAGAGATATCATTGATGAAGTATATATAATGATACAAAAAGAAGTAGCAGAAAGAATAACAGCAGAACCTGGTAAAAAAGCAAGAAGTATACTTACTTTGGCAGTGGAGTATTTTGCCCAAAGCGAGCTTTTGTTTTATATACCAAAAGAAAAATTCACTCCTGCGCCAAAAGTAGATTCGGCTTTTTTGCAGATCAAGCTTAGAAAAGATAGAAAATATGAAAATGCAATAGAGGAAATTAAATTTTTTAAATATATAA
>CAZDNU010000038.1:0-5552 GCA_964506865.1 uncultured Fusobacteriales bacterium
CAGAAGAAAAGCGAATAAATCCAGGAGCCCAAATGGTAATAACTCGTACATATACTTTATCCAATAATGCTACAAAGGGTAAAATATTCTTAGATGCAAAAATAATTGGAGAGATAGCTGGTGTAGAAGTAATAGATCAGCATGCTGAAAAATTAGGAGTAGTAGAAGTGAAAGATCCTAGTCTAGCCAAACTGGAAGCCTGGATAGCTTATCCTGAAGGAGCCCAAGATGGTATAGTATCAGCTCGACAAAACTTTACTATATACTATAGAATAAATTATGATGGTGATGTAAGTTTTTATGATAATGGAGAGGTAACAATCGATTATGGAGATATAGATGGGGCTACTTTATTAAAAGGTAATAGAACAGAAACAATTGACCTAAACAAACGAAAAGAATGGGAAATAAGAATGCCGGCTATAAAAATAACCGGAAATATAAAAATAAAAATTTCGAGAAATCCAACATACAGAATTGGTGATGGAGAGTTTGATGTGAAATTTGAAAATACGACAGTAGAGATACCTATACAAGTATTGGATCAACCGGAATTAGAATTTGAAGTAGGTTATGAGAATGAAGAGTATGGTGGAATAGATGGCGTAATAGATGCAAGTAGTGAATTTGAGGTATATGCTAAGATTACAAATAAAAACTTGAATAACTTAGTAACGGGCAATACGAAGATAGCAATAAATTTGGATGCTATAGAAGGAATGAAATTAGCTGATGGAGAGATACTGGAAAAAACAGTAGCAGTAGATGAAAAAGTTACTTGGAAATTAGTTGCTCCAGCAAATAACAAAAATGGAAGTATTAAATTTATAAATAATGGTATAGTTAGAGATCCAAATAGTGAAGAGATATATGAATTAGGGGAGCAAAGTTTGCGAGCAACAATAAAATTAGGTGGAGAACTTACATTAAAACGTATATATGTGGACTGGGAAACAGTGGAACCTGGTCAATCTGGTATACCTATAAAATTTGAAGTAAGAAATAATGGAGATGCAGATGTACTTATTACTGAAGTTGGAGCAGTATTTAGTCAAAAAGGAGAAGATGTATCAGACAGATGGATTCTTTCTGAAACTACAATTAGAGAAGATACCCTGCTTACAAGTCTTGCATCAGAGCGAACTGTAATTGCTTATTATAAACTAAAAGAAAACGAAGGAACAGCTGATGATATAATAGGGAATGTAGATATAACAGGATATGCTAAAGGTATAGAGCTAATATCAGGGCAAGCATTATCTGACCTAGAGCCTACATATGACGAAAATATATTGGTAAAAGATATAATACCACCTGTTGCAGTGATAAATGTAGACAAAACTACAGCAAAAGTAGGAGAATTTATATTCTTTGATGCCTCTCAATCTACTGATAATGATAAAATAGTAAATTATGCTTGGGATTTTAATGTAGGCGATGGGATACTACAATCAGTAAGAGAAGAACAAACATATTATAAATATGATGAACCTGGAGAATACGTAGTATCTCTTCAAATAAATGATGAAGAGGGAAATGGACCTGTAACTGAGACTATAAAAATAGTAATAGAGGAAGCAGATGAAGAACCGGTAGAAGAGGATCCGGTAGATGCCGTAGCAGAGATAAGCTATCAAAATGAACCAGAAAATGGAACAATGCTTGTAGGTGTAGATGGAAGTGGATCAAGTCCACAAAACCTTACATATATATGGACATTCAGAGATGTATATGGTAACCAAATAAGCTCGAGACCAGGACAAAGTACATCTATAGAGTTTCCTATAGACGGCAATTATAATTCTGGAGATACTGTTGGTACGGCGATACTTACTGTGACAGATAATAAAGGGAAAAGTGCTACATCAGATACACTGTTTATAAAGATACCATAATAAAATGATACTATAAGGACGAGCCAATCGGTTCGTCCTTTTTATATTGTCGTAGAAATATTTTTAATAGGTTATGATACTTTTGAATATTATTTTAGTGGTATATTTACTTTTTTATATCTTGGTGTCTATTAGCTCTTTACACAATAGATCTATTTTGCTATAATTAGCCAATAGGTATCTGTAAAAGGATGTAAAAAGGAAGAACGGTTAGAATCCGTCGCAGCCCCCGCTACTGTATTGTGGACAAAAAACAAAATAATACCACTGAAAGTAATAAACTTTTGGGAAGGAGTGTTTTTTGGATGAAACTAAGTCAGGAGACTTACCTATAATAAGATTTCGGAGGGAGATGAAAAAAATATGTGGTTTAGTAGTAGTTAGTATTCGATAGGATTATACAAAAGAGACGCTAAGTACAAAATATCGGAAGGAGATCAAAATGAAAAAAATATTACTAGCAGTATGCATTACAATAATAATGGGAAATACTATATATGGGAAATATAAAAATACGTATGTAAACCCATATGGAAAGAATGCAAAGCAAAATAAAAATGAAAAAGTACTTGATATGGGGACAATAAATATATCTGGTGGAGATAATCAAGTCAATATAAGAGAGGTAGCAAATAGTATTGAAATATTAACAGAGCAGGATATAGAAGACAGCGGAGCTACTGGAATATTAGATATCTTGGATACGATACCTGGGATAAAGGTAAGTAAAGGCTTTGGAAACGGGAAAGTGGATATAAGAGGTCAAGGCGATACTGCAGCATCAAATGTATTGATAATGGTAGATGGCAGGAAACTAAATACCATTGATATGAGTGGTCCAAATTTAAATAAAATACCTATAGATATAGTGAAACGTATAGAAGTTATGAGTAGTGGTGGGACTGTACTATATGGAGATGGAGCAGTAGGAGGAGTAATCAATATAGTTACAAAATCTAATATGCAACAAGCAAGTGATACTTCATTAAAGGTAGAATTAGGAAGTCAGAATAGTATGGATATGGCTTTAAATTATAATAAAAAAAGTGAAAATAAATTTTTGAACTTTTCGGCAATCAAGGAAAAAAGTGATGGATATAGAGAAAATAGTGATAAAGATAATCTAAATCTTAATATAGCATATGGATTTGAAAATCCAAACAACTATAAAATGAAGTTTGACTTTAACTATAATGACTTAGAAATGGGACTTCCAGGAAGTTTGAATTTGGAGCAATTAGAAGAGGACCGAGAGCAATCTTTTAAATTGAATGATGATGTACAATCAAAAGAAAAAATGTATAGGATATCGTATGAAAAACTAGTGGGAATAAACACTTTGCTTACTATGGATTATAGTAAAACTTCTTCAGATACAGAATCATATTATGATGGAAGTGGAGAAAGAAAAGATGAGATAGAGCAAGATGAATTTTCAAGTAAATTAATAAAAAATTATATGCAAAAAAGAATGAAAGTAATAGCAGGATATAATTATACTAAAGGTGAATCAAAGGTAGAGTCAGAATTTCAAAATTATAAAAAAATGAAAAAAAGTAACAGTATATTTTTAATGAATAAGTATTTTGGAGAAAGATTACAAGCCAATCAAGGTATGAGATATGAGATGATAGATTATAATGACGAAGATTATGTTGAAACAGCTTATGAGATATCATTCAATTATCTATATTCAAGTACAGGAAATATATATTTTAATAATAATAGTGGATATAGAGCTCCAAAGATAGATGAATTGTCTTGGGCTGACGACGACTTAGAACCTCAAACGCATACTATATATGAAATAGGCTTGCGAGATTATGGATTTGGTACATTTTATAATATAGCTGTATATCAAAGTAAAGCTGCTGGAGAGATATATTATGATCCAATGGAAAATGTAAATAAAAATATAGATGGCAAGACAAAACGAATAGGTATAGAGATAAAAGGAAAACAAATATATAGCAAATTTATATTTACAGAAAGTTTTGCATATATTGATCATAGTATAGAAGATGGAGCCTACAAAGACAAAGATATACCTGGGGTAGCAGACAAGACAGCAGGTCTGGGAATGAAATATATTATAAATGATGAGTTTGATTTTAATGTAAATTATAGATATAATGGAAAAGCATACGCATTTTCTGACTTTGCGAATGAAATGGATAAAGAAGAGTCCTATAGTATTACTGACATCAAGCTTAATTGCAATTGGAATGAAAATCTAAAAATATATAGTGGAATAAATAATATATTTGATGAAGAGTACAATGAATATACTGGATATAGCTCGTGGAGTGGTAAATATTATTATCCGGCATCAGGTAGATATTATTATGCAGGATTTAAGTATAAATTTTAGATGTTGAGATAAAAGATTCAAAGGGCAGTTTAGATAATGCCTTTTGAATCTTTTTTTATAACCAACTAACCATAGGGTCTGACCCTATGGCTAGTGATCGAAAAATAACCAATTAATGAAAAAAAATAGCTCAAAAACGTTGACAAAAGCAAAAAAATATTGTAAACTTAATTGATTAAGTAAAACGATTAAGGAGAATAAAAATGGTTGCGACGATAAAAGATATTGCGAAACAATTGGACATATCTACTGCAGCAGTGTCAAAAGCGTTGAACAATAAGGAAGATGTGAGCCAGGATCTGAAAGAAAGAGTGCGAAAAGTAGCAGACGATTTGGGATATTCTCCAAATTATTTTGCAAAAAAACTTGCAATGAGAAAGAGCAATTTAATTGCAGTATTTATAGTTGGGCTAGAAAAATTGGCTACGTCCGAACATTTTGGATTTAATTTTTTAGAGGGGATAATAAGTCTGGCGACTAAAAATGACTATGATGTAATAATATTTTCAAATACCGAAGAAAAGTCATATAAAAAAATCTGCGAAGAAAAAAAAGTAGAAGGAGCTATATTTATTGGACTTAAAATGGATGATCCTTATATAAATGACTTGAAAAATATAAGCATACCAATTTCAATTATAGATTTATATCTACGTGGTAAAAATTTAAGCTATATAAGTAGTGATAATGAGGTAGGAGTATACAAAGCGATGAATCATCTATATGAATTGGGACATCGAAATATAGCAATTATCAAAGGAGAATCTAATTCACAAATTGGTGATAAAAGATATGAAACCTATCTAAAATTTCTAAAGGAAAAAAAGATCTATAATCCAAATTTGGTAGAGAAAGGTGACTTTACTCGGGAGAGTGGATATAAGAGCGCTAAAAATTTATTGGAAAAACTTGATAATAATAATATTGTGACGGCAATATTTGCTATAAGTGATCTAATGGCAATCGGAGTAATACAAGCTGTAAATGACTTGGGCTATAGGGTACCGGAAGATATATCTGTAATAGGCTTTGATAATATAAAGGCGTGTGAATATATAAATCCTACTCTTACCACAATATCGCAGAACGCAATAGAAATAGGACGAGAATCAGTAAATTCTATTATAAACAGACTAAAAAAGAAAAAAGTGCAAAAAAAAATATTGATAGAGCCTAAGCTGGTAGTAAGAAATTCATGTAAAAAATTAGGAGGGATTAATTAGAATGTCAAAGGTTGTATTAAAGGATATAACTAAGGTTTATCCAAATGGTTTTAAAGCGGTTCA
>CAZDNU010000039.1:0-2511 GCA_964506865.1 uncultured Fusobacteriales bacterium
GACAGTAAAAGCGAGTTGGCAAAATGTTTGACTACACGTAAAATGATATACAAATCAACGAAAAAAACACTTATAAGCGGATATGAATTTAATAACTATATATTATTGCCTATACACTATCATGAAAATGATTATGGGGTAGTAGTCTTAGAAAGTGGAAATAAGATGACCAAAAAGGTATATGAAGCCAACAAAGATATACTGACTCTATTTACTTCAAATTTGGCTATATATTTTGAAAATCTAACACTAGAAAAAGAAACGCTAAAGACAACTAAATTTAAGACAATGATAGATCTATCAAAAGCTATTGTACATGAGATAAGAAGTCCACTTGCAACTATTGATGGATTTTCGAAAATGACAAAATCAAAATTAAATATGTTTAGGGAAGAAGATTTTGTGCATGACGAAGATATGTGGAAAAACAAGCTTAAAATGGATAACTACCTAGATACAATAGGCAAAGAGGTAAAACGAGTTGATGAAATGGCAAATGATCTATTAGAGTACTCAAGCTTGGAAACAGTGGAAATGATGAATTTTGAATTTGATATGGTAAAATTAATAGATGATGTGCTAAATGACAGACAAAAAGATATAGTCGATAATGACATAGTTATAAATAGACACTTTGATAAGGAGATAAAACTTGTTGGCGATTATTCTAAATTAAGAAAAGCACTATTTCATGTGATAAAAAATGCTATAGAAGCATCTGATATCATGAAAAAAGATAAGTATATAAATATTATCGCACAAAAAGATAGCGAAAAAATAAATTTGATACTAGAGGACAATGGAATAGGAATATCAAAGGAAAAACTAGCAGATATATATGAACCAATGGTTACTAGCAAAATACAAGGGACAGGGCTAGGACTTACAATAACCAAAGGAATAGTAGAGAAACATGGGGGAAATATAGAGATAGAATCAATTGAAAACGAAAAAACAATAGTGAAAATAGAATTATAAAATACAGGAGGAGATATGAAAATATCAGAAATTTTGGAGAAAAAGTTTACATTTTCTTTCGAATTTTTTCCACCCAAAACAGTAAAAGGTGAAAAGAAATTTTTAGAAAATTTAAAAGAATTAAAAAAATTGAACCCGGACTTTGTTTCAGTAACGTATGGAGCAGGAGGGAATACTAGAGAAAAAACTAAAGCGATAGTAAAACAAACATATAAAGAAAACCACACCAATACAATGGCACACCTAACTTGCATCTCTCATAGCAAAGAGGAGATACTAAGTATATTGGAGTATTATAAATCCTTGGGCATAAAAAATATATTGGCACTAAGAGGAGATATACCTAAAGATAGCCAAGTACAATATGATAAGGCAAAAGAAGAATTTCCAAATACTATTGATTTGATTAAATTTATAAAGCAGGAATATGGAGATTATTTCTCTATAGGTGGCGCTGTATTTCCTGAAATGCATCCAGAATCAAAATGCATAGAGGATGAGATGAAGTACCTAAAGAAAAAAATTGAAGCAGGTATGGAATTTGGTATGACTCAATTATTTTATGAGAATCAATATTACTACGAATATGTAGAAAGATTGAAATCAGGAAATGTAAAGATACCAATCTTACCAGGTATTATGCCAATTACAAGCTATAAACAGATAGAGAAGTTTAAAGAGATGTGTAATGCAAAGATACCGGATGAATTGGTGGAAAGTCTTAAAATCCATCAAGAAAACCCGGAAAAAGTAGAAAAAATAGGAATTGAATTTTGCATAAACCAATGTAAAGATTTATTGAAATATGGAGTTAGTGGGCTTCATTTTTATACATTAAATAAATCAAAAGCTACACTAAACGTTTTTGAAAAGATTAAGGAATATATATAAAATAAGAGGTTGACTCAAAAGAAATTTTGAGTTGCCTCTTTTTATAATTATATATTATACTTTATAAAAAAATTTCTTGACTCTCCTCTTACAGGAGATTGTATAATTATATAGAAGAAGCTTAGGAAAGGAGAAAAACTAATGATTAGAATAGGAGAGTTTTCAAAAATATGTAAAATAACCGTAAAAACCTTGAGGTATTATGACAAGGTAGATATTTTAAAACCAAGTTATATAAATCCAAATAATGGTTATAGGTACTATGAGATAGCACAAATAAATAAAATGATTTTGATTCAAAACCTGAAGACAATGGGATTTAGACTTGATGAAATATCATTTATTATAAAATCAAGCTTAAATATGAATCAAATAGCAGACTTGCTTGAACGAAAAAAAGATGAAGTAGAAAAAAATATTCTCCTTGAAAAGACTAAGCTTCTAAAACTAAATAATTTTATAAAAAAATTAGAGGAGGGAAATATTATGGAAAATGTAAAAATTAAAACTTTGCCAAAAGTGATAGTTGCATCAATGCGTTTAATAATTAAAAACTACAATGAACTGTACAGAATAGCTCCTGAAATGGGTAAAAAGATGGAATCACACGGAGCAGTATGTCAAGAGCCATTTTACTGCTTC
>CAZDNU010000040.1:0-2497 GCA_964506865.1 uncultured Fusobacteriales bacterium
TTTTTTCTTCCATTGTTTTAAATAGACTTTCAAAAGCTATAAAAGCCTCTGGCTCTAAACTTAGTATAATTTCTTCTGCAAATTTAACTTTATCTCCAATAAATTTAACATAATTTCCACCACCAAGACTTCTTTCAGTAGAAAAAAATTCTCCTTCACCAAAACTACTATAAAACAATAGTTCAATTGTTAGTTTTGATTCATATTCAAATGTTTTTTTAGTTTCTTCACATTTTATAACCTGTTGCTTAATTCTTTCATCATTTGGAACTGGCAATAATACTGAATAAACATTTTTATTATTTAATTTTGCTGTTAAACCTAATAAAGGATCATCTTGAATAATTGTTCCATTGCTAGCTATTCTATTCCATTCATTATATGCTCCATCAAAATCAAATAAACCAATCAACTTATTATCAATTTCATTTTGCATTTTTTCGTCTTTTAGTACTCTTGCTAAAAATTCACATGAAAATGAAAATACAGGTAAGAATGACATATTAGTTTCCCTTAATTTCTCCCAAGCTACTTGGATTATTTTTATATCAGTTATTCCTTCTGTAAATAATATAGGTTTGCTCTCGCCTTTAATTTTTTTAATTATAGACAACATACTTTCTTGCTCATCAAGTTTATAGTACCCAGAACTCAAGGTATTCATTGCATATTGTTTATTTACCTTTCTTAATAAGAGTTTATCGGCAGGCTTCCAACACATAATTATTTCATCATTTGTGTTTACAATAGTAGAGGGATTATGACTACTCATAATTATATGATTTTTCTCATTTGTATCTTTCAAGCCATCAATAAGATTTATTTGCCATTCAGGGTGTAAAAAAGCATCAGGTTCATCTAGTAAAAAGATACAGTTTTTTTCTTTAAATATCTCTATAATTCCATTAAATACAACAGTTTGTATTTCCCCTTCACTTAAACTACTAATTGATATATATTCTCCATTTATCTTTTCTATTTCCATTTCTATTTCATCAAGCATTTCAGCCACTCTCAAATCATCAAGTAGTTCAAATAAACTAAAGTTATTATAATTCATTTTTAACTTAGTTATTACTTCTTTGTCTAAAGTGATATAGTACTTCTTGTCTTCTGAAAAATAACCTTCATTTCCCTCAACTGTATTCCCTCTATTCCCTTCTATCAATTTATCTAAAAATTCTCTAATACTTCCTTTAATTCCCCAAAACATATCTTCATCTAAAGGGTTCATAATATCTTTTTTTTTCTCTTTGCATAAAATGGCTTTTTTAGAATTAATTTTCCTTTTCTGTATTTACCAGAAAGCTCTAGTTTTGATAATACTTGATTTTTTACTTCATTACCATCTTCAAGTAAAAAGACCATTAACAGCAGAATTTCTTTGTGCAAATTATTTATCCCAAATATATTCCTCAATTCTCTATTCCCACTTGATAAAGATTTTCTGTTTATACCACGATAATTCTTCTCGTAATCAAGAGAATATTTCATCATTCTTTCATTATTCCCTGAATAATATAAGACAATTGTCTCTGGAAGCTTTTCTTTTTCTATTTCAATTACTTCTATTTCATTTAATATTAACTTATTATTTTTGTAAGAAATATCAAAATTTTCATTATTAAAATAATATTTAAGTTCAAATTGAAAGATAGTTTTAATATCTCTAAGTAAAAAGAGAAAAATTTCAATTATCGCTTCAAATAAATTTGATTTTCCTATACCATTTTTTCCTATTAAAATATTAAAATTTGAATTGTTTTCAAAATTCACTCTAATATCTTTTAGATTTTTAAAACTACTAATATATAATTCTTTTAATTGCATATGTCACCTACTTTTCAAATACTCCCTGTAAAACACTTTTCATCAAAATCTCTGATTCAGTTTTACTTTTTTCAACTTTCTTCTCAAGTTCATCACATAAATTCATTAATTTATCAACTTTTTCAACTATTCTCTTTTGTTCTTCAAGTGGGGGTAAAGCAACTAGGTGATTTTGAATAAAATCTTTTTGTACTCTTTGCTGTCCTGCTGTACCAGTATATGTTCCAACTCCACCTTCAATAAACATATTTGACTTTACAATATTTAATATATATTCTGATAATAATAAATTAGCATAACTTCTAATTACATATAGCTCTGTTGTTCCAGAACCAACTCCATTTTTAAGCTTTTTCATAACTGCAGATTTTCTATTTTGGAAACAAGGTGTAATCTTTGCTACTACCACATCATTCTCTGCAAAATGTGTAAACCCACTTTTTATTTCCTTCCATTTTTTTATTTCGAAACTATGACTATTTGAATATCCATCTTCAATTAGCTTCATCGGAATAAAAGATGTTTCCACTTCATCTTCAATACTATTTCTAGGATTTAATTCAGAAACTTCCCCCAACCTAACCCATTCCCAACTATCAGGAATATCAAAAGGTATCTCTTCCTCTTTTATCGCTTCCAACTTCTTAGGCTTCTTAATCTTCTTCTC